>JAAZFK010000046.1 GCA_012511735.1 Clostridiaceae bacterium
TCGATTACGCGATCAGCCCCATCCAGCAATTCAGTTACACCACCGGCAAGAACGCGACCGACTCGGCCATGATCATTGACGCCATGGACATCCTCTACACCGATAGAATCGACGGCTTCGTCCTGGTTTCCAGTGACAGCGATTTTACCAAGCTGGCCACCCGGCTCCGCGAATCCGGCAAGACGGTCTACGGCTTTGGCGAAATGAAAACACCCAACGCCTTTATTGCGGCCTGTGACCGCTTTATCTATCTGGAGATCATCGGCCAGCACGCTGAGGACGAGGAGCAGGACAAGGAAAAACCGGAGAAGGAAGTCGCCGCCAAGCCGGCCTCCCGGGCCCGTGCCTCCACCAGGAAAGAAACCGAGAAGAAGGAAACTGAGAAGAAAGCCGCCGCGGACAAGAAGCAGGCGCCCGCCAAGGACAAGGGCGGCATCCGCAAAATCGACCGCAACCTGATCCAGTTGATCAATTCTTCCATCCGGGACGTAGAGGACGAGAACGGCTGGGCCTTCCTGGCTGAAGTGGGCAACCTGATCATCAAGAAACAGCCCTCTTTCGACTCCAGAAACTATGGTTATGACAAGCTGACCACCCTGGTCAAGTCCATGGGCAAGTATGACATCGAGATGCGCGACACCGGCAACCCCAATGTCAAGCTGGTTTATCTGAAGATCAAGGGGCGGTAAGGACGCGGTTTATTTCCAGCGGATCCATTTGAGAAGCAGGCCGGTCGGCAGCAATTTAGCCGCCAGTCGGATGAGTTTACCCGAGGGACTGGTGACCACCAGTCCCTTGTCACGTCTCATGGCAGCCAGGGTCTTTTCCGCTACCCGGTCGGGATCCTCAATGCCGAACCGTTTATAGGATTTCAGGAGCGCTTCCTTTTGCTGGCTGGTAAAAAAGTCGGTCAGCATGGGATTGGGGCAGGTGACCGTCACCCGGATGCCCCTCTCTTTCAGCTCCTCGCGCAAGGCCCTGCCGAAGGACAGGATGAAGGCCTTTGAGGCGGCGTAAGCCGCGAAGCCCGGCTGGGGCAGGAAGGCGGCCACCGAGGCGACAAAGAGAAGGGAGCTTCCTGCCCCCATCCAGGGCAGGGCCTGCGAGGTCAGGGCCAGCTGGGCCCGGACATTCAGATCGCAAAGCGCCTGGTGAGCCGCGCCTTCCTGGGAACAAAAGCTGCCCGAGCACCCTTCCCCCGCGTTGTTGATCAGCAGCTGGACGGCCGGTTGTTCCTGATCGAAGAGGCGCTTCAATTCATCAAAGGTTGCCTCCAGGGTCAAATCATAAGCCAGCACCCTGGTTCGGTGAGTCAGGCCGGTGGCAAAGTCAGTTAGTTTCTCCCGATCCCTGGCGATCAGCCAGAGTTCCACGTCCTCCGGCAGCGTCCGGTCCAGCAGGCGGGTCAGGGCGGCGCCCAGTCCCGACGACGCGCCGGTAATGACGGCCACAGCCTGCCTTTCCAAGGCTTCTTCTCCCCGCTCTTCCATTGAATCCGGTCCCCCTTCTTGTCAGTCTGGCGCCTATCTGTCCACCAGGTTTTTATCATAACATCCAGGGTGCTTTGTGCTATCATAAATGCCGAATTAAAGCTTTTATCTTATGACATGAACCAATGATGAGGACGCTATGGCCAGAACACTAGTCATCGGCCTGACGGAGTCGGGCAAGCAGACAACTGTCAATGAGGACACTTTCAGCCTGGGCGGCCGTGTCTACCCCGACATGATTACAGGCAGCGAGGAGCAGACCGGCAATTCCACCGGCTACAACCAACTCTATGTGGTGACACAGGGAGTGGGGGGACCGGGCGCCGGTGATCTGGCGGGCCGGATCATCCAGCGGACCGCAAGCGATCTGACCGATCTTCTGGGCCGCTATCAATCCCCTGATTTAAATTTTGAGAAATTCAGTCTTGACCTGATCAAGGAAGCCCACGGCCGGGTGCTGAGCCAGATCAAGCCGCGTGAGGCCGGCCAGTCAGGCGCCTCCATGGCACTCTTGTTGATTGACGCCAACGCCGCTTACGCCCTCAATGTGGGCGAGACCGATATCTTCCTCTTCCGGGAAGGCGAGCTCTTTCATTTGTCCTGCCCGACGGGTCCGTCCAGGGACCGGGGCGGCCTGATCGGCGACAGGGGCGTCACCTTGCCGACACCTGACCGGCTGACCACCAAGAAGATCGATCTCAAGCCGGGTGACATCATCACGCTGGCCTCCCGGGGCTTCCGGCAGGGCTACCATCCGCGGGAATTCATCGCCGACCTGGCCTCGCCCGATGCCTTTGCGGCCTCCATTCGTCAGGCACAGATTCATTCACGCCAGGGGGATGACTCACAAAGCGGCACCATCCTGGCGGTCAAGATCAGGGATCTGGAACTGACTGAACCGAGCGACGGGATCCCGGGCAGTGAGATCCGCAAGAGCATTTACCACAACGGCCTGGATCAGGACGGGCCTGAGCCCGCAAGAGGCGGACGGAGAAAGAAAAATAAGGGAGAAGATGAGATGGCCAAGGTTAAGAAGCTGAAGCGCAAACGCAATCTGAAAACTTTCTTCCTCTTCCTGCTTTTGGGTTTTCTGATCGGCATGGCGGCCATCTTGTTTGTCTGGTTTCTGATCTTAAGGTAAAAAAGACAACTGTCAATTAAAAAGAGCGGGCGCCGGGCCCGCTCTTTTGCGTTCAACCGATTAACTTAGCCTTGTCCGGGATCCGGCGGCAGGGTTTCCCGGGCTTGAGCCATCTTGGCCCGCTTCCTCTTTCTCCTGCGGACCAGCCAGATGATCAGGAGTACGATGGCAAGCAGGATCAGCAGAGGCGCCAGGTAGACCAGGAAGACCAGGAAATACTGGAGACCCAGGACGATCCCGATCCCGACACGCTGGACGGCATTTTTCA
>JAAZFK010000301.1 GCA_012511735.1 Clostridiaceae bacterium
CAAGGAGAACTTCGTTCCCATCGTGGGAGTCCCCTATCCTTACATGGAGGAAGCCTGAATGGCAGAGCAAAATCCATCGCTTCGGATTGAGGCGCATCCCATCCTGGATTTCGGTGACCGGGAGCCTGTCCCCTTCACCTTCGACGGCCAGGCCATGACAGGCAGAGAGGGCGACACCATCGCGTCCGCCCTGCACGCCAACGGGGTCAAAGTATTGGGTTACCACTTCAAGACTGGCCGGCCCCGCGGTTACTATTGCGCCATCGGCAACTGCTCCTCCTGCCTCATGATCGTTGACGGCAAGGCCAACGTGAAAACCTGTACCGAACCCTTGAAGGCGGGCATGGTGGTGGAGACGCAAAAAGATCGGGGGATGCCGGATGTTCTATGAACCGGATATCGCCATCATCGGCGGAGGGCCGGCCGGCCTCATGGCGGCCATCACGGGAGCCGGTGCGGACGCCAGTGTTTTATTACTGGAGCGGGACGACCATCTGGGCGGCCAGCTGGTCAAGCAGACCCATAAATTCTTCGGCTCGGAGAAGCAGCATGCCTCGGTTCGGGGCGTTGAGATCGCTGACCTTTTGAGCCAGCAACTAACCGATCTTGACGAGCGGGCCACTGTCTGGACGGGAGCGACGGCCATCGGTCTTTATGAAGACGGTGTGCTGACGGTTGAACACAAGGGCCTTTACAAGAAAATCAAGCCCAAACGGCTGATCGCGGCCACGGGCGCATCCGAAAAATACCTGTCCTTTCCCAACAATGACCTGCCAGGCATCTATGGGGCAGGCGCTGTCCAGACCATGATGAACGTGCACGGCGTGCGGCCGGGCAAGCGGGTTCTCATGATCGGGGCAGGCAACATTGGCCTCATCGTCAGCTACCAGCTCTTGCAGGCGGGGGTTGAGGTGGCGGCCGTGGTGGAGGGCCTTCCCACCATCGGGGGTTACATGGTGCATGCCAGCAAGATCCGGCGGGCAGGCATCCCCATCCTGACCTCCCACACCATTGTGCGGGCGGACGGAACCGAATCGGTTGAGTCAGCGGTCATCGCCCGGGTGGATCCTTTCTGGAATGTGATCCCGGGTTCGGAGAAGACGATTGCCTGCGATGTCATCTGCATCGCGGTCGGGCTCTCCCCGCTGGCTGAATTACTCTGGCAGGCCGGCTGTGAGATGCGCTATGTCAAGGAACTGGGCGGCCATGTCCCCGTCCGCAACCGCTACCTGGAAACCAGTGTACCGGGCATTTACGTGGCCGGTGACCTGACAGGGATTGAGGAGGCCAGTTCCGCCATGGTGGAGGGGCAGCTGGCAGGCTTGGAGGCGGCCGCGACCCTGGGTTATCAATCTGAAGACTATGAGAGTAAGCGCCAGGATCTGGTGGAACAACTGCGGCAGCTTCGGGCGGGTCCTGAAGGTGACAAGATCCGGGAGGGCATTGCCTTGACCTTACACGGCTTCTCCCCCAAGGAGGTGGATCATGCTGTATGAAACCGGCATCGCCGGATCTGAC
>JAAZFK010000047.1 GCA_012511735.1 Clostridiaceae bacterium
ATCCCCGTCCGAACCGGTTCGAAGCAGTCAGGAGGAAAGACCGGATTGAGCTCTGTCGGCCCCTGAACCATTCTGGCCAGGGTCTTCCCATCCGTCGGGAAGACCTCCGCTCCCCGCTTGACAAGCAGGCGGGCCAGAGCCAGGTTGGCCAGCTGGTGGTCAACCCGGTCTCCCCTGTAGTAAGCGAAAAGATAAGTTTTGGTTGACAGATCCGAACAAGCCTCAAAGGCTTGGTAGAGGCTGTGCCCCTCTTTGTCCGTGAACTGTTGGATATCTTCGTCAAACGACATAAGAACCGCTGCCGCGGTCGCCAGTTCCCCGTCCGTGAAGTCCTTGTCCCTGGGAACCTTGAACAGGACCGTCGTTTCGGGAAGCGCCTCCAGGGAGGACGGCTTGATCGAGTCAAAATCACCCGCGACCAGATCAGGTACCAACGCTTGCTCCAATAAGAGATCGGTCCCGCCATCGGCTGCTACCAGCAGGTGGGAGCGTTCAGCTGCCCAGCGGGTGAAGAGGTCGCGTGAACTGCCGGATCCGGAAAGAGCGATCAGGGCGTCAAAGGTGAGGGGTGTCATGGGAATTAAAGGCGCGCTTTGGCGGTTCGCATGATCCGGCGTATCTCAGCCGCCGCCTTTTCGACCGGATTCCTGCCGAAAATAGCGGAACCCGCGACGATCATGTCGGCGCCCGCACGCACGATCTCGGCAGCGTTGTCCGACGAGATCCCCCCGTCCACCTGAATGCGGATGGGGTAGCCCGAGTCGTCAATCATCTTCCGGAGTTCCCGGATCTTGTCCATGACCTGGGGGATAAAGACCTGGCCGCCAAAGCCGGGATTGACCGACATCAAAAGCACCATGTCCAGATCCGGCAGGAGCCAGCGGATGGACTCCAGCGGCGTGCCGGGGTTGAGCGAAATCCCCGCGAAACAACCCAGTTCTCGAATCCGGGACAGGGTGCGCTGGGCATGCCTCAAGACCTCGACGTGAACCACAAGGGTGGTCGCACCCGCCTTGGCGTAGGCTTCCAGCAGGTCATCCGGATTGGTGACCATAAGGTGGACATCCAGCGGTTTATCCGTATGCTTAGCCAACGCCTCGATGACCGGCGGGCCAAAAGACAGGTTGGGCACATAGTGGCCGTCCATGACATCGCAGTGGACCATATCAAAATGGTCGCCCAGGAGCTTGACCGAACCGGCCAGGTCGGCCAGGTCGGAGGCTAAAATCGAGGGGCAGAGCAGGGGGACGGAGCGATCCAGGAAGACCGCCCGTTTGGCATCTTGGGATTTGTTGTGTTTAACGCTCATAGATTTAACAATTCATAGATGGCGACATTGCCTTATGGATCAGTCTCTTCCGGCTCTGTCGTAGTCGTCGGGGCAATTGTCGTCGTAGTCGTCGTGGTCGTGGTCGTCGTCGTCGACGGTGTTGTCGTGGTCGTGGTGGTTGTGGTCGGGTTCCGGTATTCCTCCAGGTCGGCGGCCGATCCGTAAGTAAGGGTGACGCCTTCACTGGGCTTGAAGCGGGTACCGGGTTCCGGTTTTTGCTCAATGATGTAGATCTTGGTTCGGTCCTCAGCCTTGTTGGGGTCAAGGGTGGTGGCAGGATTCCAGCGCACCATCTTGTAACTGCCCACCCCGAGCGGTTCCATCTCTTCCATGGCCTTGGCGAAGGTCAAACCTCTGACCTCCAGCATGACCGCTTCTTCAGGGACGGTGGTGGGGTTCAGGTAATCGTAAAGATTCTTGGCTGTACCCACCGTGATCACTACCAGGGTGTTGGGCGGGAACTTGCCGCCGGCTTCAGGGGACTGCTTGATGACGTACTTGTCGTTGTCCGGGATGGTCTCACCCGAGATGGAGCTCTCCCCTCCCAGGAGGAGTGAGTTTTCCTCCAGGAGGCTCAGGGCCTGGTCATAGGGCAAGCCCTGCAGTTCAGGCATGACCACGTACTCGGGACCGGTGCTGTAGAAGAGTTCAACCGTCGAGCCCTTGGGGGCCAGCTCACCCGACACGGGTTCGGTCCGGATGACCGTATCCTTGCCCACCGTTGCAGAGACTTCCGGGGTGAATTTAACCAGGAAGCCCTCCGTTCGCAGCTCAATGTCCGCAATCTGGAAGGACTTACCCGTTACATCCGGTACCACGGCAGAATCCTGTCCCAGGGAAACATAGAGCGTCAGGATGACACCTTGAGGCTCAATCCTCAGTTCACCGTCCGATTCAGGTTCCTGACGCAGGACAATGTCAGGCAGGACCGTATCGTTCATTTCATACTTGAACTCGATCTCCATGCCCGCGCTTTCCAACATCTCCAGTTGGCTTGATATCTCATTGACGTCCTTGCCCTGGAAATTGGGCAGGACGATCTCTGTCACATCTGTTTCACCGGTATCGTCAGGCGAGAAACGGCGTACCAGCCAGACCGTCAGCAGGGCCAGAAGGAGAACGGCCGCCACCACCACGGTAATGGCAATGGCTGTGTCCCGGTAACGGGAGGAGCGCCGCTTGTTGAAGGTGCGCTCGATCTCCTTGATCCTCCCGTAGTTGGACTCCCCTGTCTGGGCGCTCAAGGCCGAGGTCGAGGCAGTCTCCCACTGGGCGGCCGACCGGGGGATGACGCCGTAGACGCCGTCGGGATCCACCATGAAGGCGTCCAGCTCATCGACGAATTCCCGGGCCGTCTGGTAACGGGCGTCCGGGTTTTTCTGGATGGAACGGAAAACGATCCGGTCCAGGGCGGGTGGCAGAGAAGGTATATAGGTGGATGGTGCCGGTGGCACCTCCTGCAGGTGCTTGATGGCCACGGCCACCGATGACTCGCCGTCAAAGGGCAGCCTGCCCGTCAGCATCTCGTAGAACATGATCCCCAGTGAATAGAGATCTGACCGGGAGGTCACCTGACCGCCCCTGGCCTGTTCGGGTGAGAAATAATGGACTGAGCCCATGACCACCCCGCCTGTCAGCGTGATGGTGTTGGTGCTGGAGGCCCGGGCGATGCCGAAGTCGGTCACCTTGGCCACCATGTCCTGGGTGATCATGATGTTTTGCGGCTTGATGTCGCGGTGGATGACTTCCCTGCGGTGGGCGTGTTCCAGCGCCAGGCCGATCTGGATTAAAAGAGGCGTCGCCAAACGGTAATCGATGGGCCCGTTGCGGCGGATGATATCCTTCAGGGTGGTCCCTTCCACGTATTCCTGGACGATGTAGCGGACACCGTCGTAGGAACCGTAATCCAGGACTTTGACAATGTTGGGGTGATCGAGGCTGGCGGCGGCGCGGGCTTCAGTCGCGAAACGCCGGACAAACTCCGGATCGTTGGCCAGGTCATCGTGCATGACCTTGACCGCGACCTGCTCACCCGCATTTCGGTCATCCGCCAGATAGACGGTCGCCATTCCTCCCTGCCCCAGCATCCGAACCACGCGGTAGCGATCCGCGATCACGGTCCCTTGGGCAAATGAATGTGACGATATCATTCAAACCTCCTTCAGGCGAAAACGACAACAACGGTGACGTTGTCGGGGGCTCCCGCCTGCAACGTTTGCTGAATCAGCGATGAGGCCGCCTCATCCGGCGTCCCGGCCTGGCGCAGCGTCTTAGCGATGGCCTGCTTGGTCAAAACCCCGTGCAGACCGTCACTCGACAGAAGATAGCGGTCTTTGGGGAGTAAGTCAACATGCGTGATCTGAGGTTCAACATACTCAGGATAGCCCAGCGCCTGGGTCAACACGTGCCGTCTGGGGTGCGTGACAACCTCGCTCTCGTCCAGGGTGCCGGAAGCCACCATCTGGCTGACGTAGGTATCGTCCTCGGTCAGCTGCTCCAGGTCGCGTCCCCGCAGGACGTAGCAGCGGCTGTCCCCGATGTGGGCCACGTAGCAGGACTGCGGATAAAGCACCGTCAGGGTCAGGGTCGTTCCCATGCCCGTATTGTCGGAGTCTTCCAGAGAGGTGGTATAAACCTTGATATTGGTCTTTTGCAGCGCTTCCTCCAGCAGGGTCTTGATCTTCTCCGGCTCATTGGCGGGCGGCAGGGCTTCTCTCAAATGGGCCATGACATAGCCGATGGCGGTCCTGCTGGCCAGTTCCCCGTTTTTATGGCCACCCAGGCCGTCGGCAACCGCGAAGATGAGCGGCCACTCCCCTTCCGGGACATCCGCGGCGTAGCTGTCCTCGTTGTGGTCGCGGACAAACCCCTGGTGTGTCATCCCGGAAAAAATGATTGAATGACCTGTCATG
>JAAZFK010000302.1 GCA_012511735.1 Clostridiaceae bacterium
GAGTCGGCTACGCCTAACCTTGATAAGTTCAGCCGTGATCTGACCCGGATGGCCGGGGAAGACAGGTTTGATCCGATTATCGGCCGGGAGGAAGAAATCCGCCGCATCGAACAGATCCTCTGCCGGAGAACCAAGAACAACCCGGTCCTTATCGGGGAGCCCGGTGTGGGCAAGACGGCCATTACAGAAGGATTGGCTCAAAAAATTGTGTCAGACGAAGTTCCCGATATGCTCCGCGGCAAACGCCTCATTTCATTGGACCTGGGCGGCATGCTGGCAGGGTCGAAGTACAGGGGTGAGTTCGAGGAACGCCTGAAAAAGGGGATCGATGAAGCGGTTGAGGCGGGCAATATTATCCTCTTTATCGATGAACTTCACACCATCATCGGGGCAGGTGCCTCGGAAGGAGCCATGGACGCCTCCAACATCCTCAAGCCCATGCTGGCCAGAGGTGAGGTCCAGGTGATCGGGGCGACCACGCTTGACGAGTACCGCAAACATATCGAGAAGGACGCCGCCCTGGAGCGGAGATTCCAGCCTGTCATGGTCAATGAGCCGGGTGAGGAGGATACCGTCGAGATTCTGTACGGTCTGAGGCCCCACTATGAGTGCCATCACCGGGTCAGGATCTCTGATGAGGCAGTCGAAGCGGCGGTTCAGTTGTCCACCCGCTACATCACGGATCGCTTCCTGCCTGACAAGGCCATTGACCTGATCGACGAAGCATCCTCCAGACTGAGAATTAATCTGGAGGGCGGTTCGGACGAGCTCCGGCAACTGCGGGAAGAGCTGGAGGCAGTTGTCGCTGAGAAGGAGCAGGCCGTTCAAGACGAAGCTTTCGAAAAGGCCGCCGACTTGAAGGAGAAAGAAGATCAGCTGTCGGAGCAGCTCAGTTCGCTCAAAGACTGCAAGCTTGGCTCAAACCGCGAAGACTGGCCGGTCTTGACCGGCGACATGATCGCGGATATCGTGTCCAGCTGGACCAGCATCCCTGTCCGCAGTTTGACGGAGGATGACAGTGAACGGCTCCGCCGCCTGGAAGATGAACTCAAGAAGCGAGTACTGGGACAGGACGAGGCGGTAACCGCCGTTGCCAAGGCAATCAGGCGGGGACGTTTGGGTCTGAAAGATCCCCATCGTCCGACAGGATCCTTCATTTTCCTGGGCACAACGGGTGTCGGTAAAACCGAGTTGGCCAAGGCGCTGGCGGAAACCATGTTCGGCAACGAAAATGCCCTGGTTCGCATCGATATGTCCGAGTACATGGAGAAATTCGACGTGTCCAAGCTGATCGGGGCGCCGCCCGGCTATGTCGGTTACGACGAGGGAGGCCAGCTAACGGAAAAGGTCAGACGGCGGCCCTATTCGGTCGTGCTTTTTGACGAGATTGAAAAGGCGCATCCGGACGTCCTCAACGCCATGTTGCAAATCCTGGAGGATGGGCGGTTGACTGACGGCCAGGGCAGGACAGTCGATTTCAAGAACACCATTATCATTATGACCTCCAACATTGGTGCCCGTCTGCTGGTCGGCCAGGAAGGAAGGCGGATCGGCTTTGCCTTCGAACACCAGGAAGATCAGGCGGAAGACAGGCAGGAAGAGGAAATCTATGGTGGCAAGACCTATCAGGAGGCCCGTGACCTGGTCATGGAAGAACTCCACCGCACCTTTTCACCCGAGTTCATCAACCGGGTGGACGAGATCATTTTCTTCCGGATGCTGGATCGGCCCACCATGCGGCTGATCGTGGATATCATGATCAACCGCCTGTCAGCCCGCATCGCCGACATCGGCCTGATGACTGACGTGACGGATCGAGCCAAGGACTGGCTGGCAGAAAAGGGCTATGAACCTCAATATGGGGCCCGTCCTCTCCGCCGCCTGATCCAAACGGAGGTTGAAGACAGGTTCTCGGAAGCTTTGTTGGACAAAACGGTCAATCAGGGTGATACGGCGGAAATCGACCTGAACCCTGACCTGGGTCATCTGGAAGTCAGCAGGAAAATGTCTTCCTCCCCCACGGAAGAAGACGAAAAACCTGCCGAAGATTAATAAAGGAACTGGATCGTCCAGAGAGACCGCGCCGCCATTCATCCCAAGAACGGCGGCGCTTTTTCGTGCTAGAATGGACAAAATACCCGATTTAAGACATTGACAAGGAGAATTGCATGGCCAATATTTTGCTCGGCAAGGACGTTGCGGATC
>JAAZFK010000303.1 GCA_012511735.1 Clostridiaceae bacterium
GCCTGCTGGTGATCACTGCGGTGATCCTCTTTATCTGGCAGCCGGGTTTGGGTGGAAGGGCCAAGGCCGCGCCCTTGCCAAAGGAGGATTATTGGTTGTCTTTCCGGGCGGGGGAGGATAACAACGCCGTCAAAGAAATCCAGCATGTCAAGGGACCGGTTTCGCTTAAATATTGGGGCCAGATGATCGGTGAGTTGAATGACTGGGGGACCAACAGCAAGTCCGGCATTCTTGTCATCGGCCAGGCCCTCTATTTTGCGTCAGACGATCAATTCTACCGTCTCGACAAAGAAGGGGCAGTGACCGGACAGGTCAGCCTGGAGGGTTTTGTAGGCTATTCTGCAAGACCCGTGTATACCGGCGCCGTGATCATCGTACCCCTGGAAGGGGGTGGCCTGCAGGCCATCGCGCCGGATTCCATGGAGACGGTCTGGCTGGCAGACGGACCGGGCGAATGGCAGGCGGGAGAAGGGAGCTATTCGCTCCAGAACACCAGTTCTCTTTATTTTTACAATGGTCTGTGTTACTCCCTGACCCTGGCCGTGGATGAAAACTGGGAGTCGATCGGCGGTTACGTCCAGGCAGTGAATGCTTCCACAGGCGAAACGGTCTGGCTTTACAAGGATCTGCCGCGTGAAGACGGCGCTGCGGGCTTTAACATGACAGGTTCAGTCGTCATGGATCACTGGTTGCTTGTCGGCGGCGAGGGGGGAGACCTGATGGTTTTGGATGCGCAAAAGGGGGAGCTTTTGCATTCCCTGCCTCTGGGTGCCAAGATCAATTCAGACCTGGTCACCCAGGGTTATCGTGTTTTTTTTACCACTTATGACGGGCGTCTGATCCAAAGTGAGTTCGATCCGGCGACAAAAGAATCCAGACTGATCTCGGATACGACCTTCGCTTTGAAATCAAACTCCAGCCCCGTGATTTTTGGCAGCAAGCTCTACGTCGGCGGCCTTGCCGAGTACGGTGACTGGGAGGCGGGGACGGCCGCGACCGGTGTCCTGGCCCTGATCGATATGGCGACGCTCCAAGTGGCGGAACAGCACATGGTAGAAGGGGATCTTCAATCCTCGCCCCTGCTGATTGCAGGACGGGATGACAAACCCTATGTCTACTTCACCTCCAATTCAGGGTCGGGAAGTCTCCTGGTTCTGGATGGAAGCCAGGTGAAAGAAGCCTTTGTGCCCGAACCGGCTGAGGCGCAATTCACGCTTTTCAGTCCGGTCACCGATCAGGAGGGGACGGTTTACTACGCGCTCGACTCAGGCTACCTGTTCGCGATCGCGGAAAGCGTTCCGCCGCCTTCGGCTGAGGTCTCAAGTCCGATCATTTGGTACATGGTCGCGGCGGGCGGGCTGATCCTGGCCGGGGTTCTCGCTTTCCTGGTGATCCGGGCCGGTAAGAAAAAGAAATCGTAAATGAAAAGGCACCCGAAACAGATAACCCGGACAAGAAGAAGGGCCGCGCGCCTTGCGGCCCTCTTCCTGCTGTTTCTCACCCTCTTTTTGACGGCCTGTACCGGGAATGCCGCTCCCGCGCCGTCCTCATCCGTGCCGGCCTCGTCAATCCGGGTTGAGGTGACCGTTGACTGTTCATTGGTGCTGGAAAACCCGAAAACCAGGCAGACCGCAAAGGACATCGTCGCCCTTCTCATAGAGCGGGGTCACAGCGATGAGAAGGGCATTTTCTTTGAGGGACAGCTCCAGCTCCTCCCGGGGAAGACGGCCTTTGACGCGCTCTTGTCAACCGGGCTCCAGGTCAGTTACACCAGCAGTTCGTTTGGACCTTTTATCCATGCCATCAACGGTCTGGGCGACGGGGATGCCGGGGCGACCAGTGGTTGGGTCTATCTGGTCAACGGTCAGGCACCCACCGTCAGCAGTGGCCTTTATGTTTTGGAAGACGGCGATCTGATTCGTTGGCGTTACTCAGTGGAAGAAAGTGATCTCATGGAGGCGGGGTCATGAGTTTGCGGGAACGACATCCTTCCGTCATCCTGATCTTTTTTGGGGTGGTCCTGGTCGTTACCATGGCCACCCGCCACCCCGCGGTGGCGCTCTTGTCTTTCTGCTCCGCCATCTTGCTTCGCCTCCGCTTGACGGGGCCC
>JAAZFK010000304.1 GCA_012511735.1 Clostridiaceae bacterium
GGCACCCGGGTCAGTTACGGAGCGACCTGGACGACACCGGTTGACTCCATCCTGGCCGTCGTCAACATGGGTTACGGAGACGGCCTGTCAAGGCAACTCTCCAATCGGGGGTCCTTCTTCCACAAAGGCCGGGAAGTTCCCATCCGGGGTCGCGTCTGCATGGACCGGTGCATCATCGACGTCACGGGGCTGCCGGACGTTGTCGCGGGGGATGAGGTGACTTTTTTCGGTGACGATGGCCTGATTCGCAAGGACGCCAGTGATATCGCCGATCTTTACGGAACCATCGATTACGAGATCTATTGCGGCATCAATGAGCGGGTGCCCCGCATGCGGGTCGACTGACTAAATTCCAAACCATAGGGGAATATCAAGAAAGACAAACGACCGGGAGGGGGTCCGGCCGTTGTCTTATGCAAGAAGCAGAAACGATATTTTATAATTCTACTTGGCAGGATAATACCACTGCTTAGAGGCACTGTCAAGCATATTTATGAGATTTCATACATAATCATGTTGTAAACATGCATAGGCTGCGAGCTCTTGAGATTCTAAAATCTGTGCTATCCTTACAGGACATCAAGCAGGGGAGGAAAACAGGTGCCAGAACGACATGACGCAATTCTCGGAGAACTCTACGATGTAGTGATTGAGCGGGCGAGGAACCCCGAATCCGGATCCTATACCAACTACTTGCTGGATAAGGGCCTCGACAAGATTCTAAATAAGCTGGGTGTCCAAGCCATTGAAGTGGCTATCGCCGCGAAAAATGGCCGGAAAAGTGACATCGTTTACGAAAGCGCCGATCTGGTCTACCACCTGATCGTCCTGCTTGCCGCATCGGGGATTCCGCTTGAGGATCTGATCGCGGAATTGCGCATGCGGCGCAATTATTCGGAAGACAATAAGGGCTAGGAGACTTTGCTGTAGTAGGCTCTCAATGAGTTGACCACGGTCAGCAGCAGAACGCCTGTATCAGCGAAAACCGCCCCCCACAAAGGTGTGATGCCGAGCGCGCCCAGCGTGAGGAGAAGCCCCTTGACCAGCAGAATGACGGCGACGTTCTCGTGGACGCGCCGTTTTGTTTTCCGGGCCAGGCTGACCGCGTCAGGAATGCGGGCCAGTTCATCGGTCATGATGACGACGTCCGCTGCCTCAACAGCGGCGTCCGAGCCCAGGCCGCCGATGGCGATTCCCACATCCGCCCGCCGGAGGACAGGCGCGTCGTTGATGCCGTCACCGACGAAGGCCGTACGTCCCGGGGCGAGCGCCTGAAGCAGTTCCAGTTCGTCAATCTTATCTCCGGGCATCAGTTCTGACGCCACCAGGTCGGCGCCGATCAGGCGGCCGGTATCTGAGGCGGCGGCCTGCCGGTCTCCGGACAAGACGGCGATGAACCGGGTACCCTGGCTGCGCAAGCGGTTGACAGACTCCCTGGCCTGGTCACGCAGACGGTCGGAGGCGAAGAGGGTGCCCAGCCAGCGGCCATCCCGTGCGAGGTGGATCATGGAGCCCGGATACGCGTCCCCGTCACCAAGCCCGACCTTAATGCCGTACCGGTCCATCAACCTTTGGTTGCCCGCCAGTACCCGCTGGCCGTCCAGCAGGGCGCTGATGCCCTGGCCGGGAATCTCGTCAATCCCTTGAACATTCTTGTCAAGTGGCAGGTTGTCCCCGGGTTGATCCATGGACTCATCCAGCTTGCGGA
>JAAZFK010000305.1 GCA_012511735.1 Clostridiaceae bacterium
ACACCCAGGCCTACGCGGCGGCGGTCACGGTCGACAAAGACGGCAAGGTGGTCAAGTGCACCATTGACGCCATGATGTCCGTCTTCGACTTCAATGAAGAAGAAATCTTGACCGGACCCGAAACGGTTTTCAAGACAAAGAATGAACTCGGCGACGATTACGGCATGAGAAAAGCCTCGCCCATCGGCAAAGAGTGGAACGAACAGGCTGCGGCCTTCGCGGAATACTGTGTTGGCAAAACAGCCGATCAGATCCGCAATATCGCGGTCTCCGATGACGGTGTCGCAACCGATAAGGATCTGGCCTCTTCTGTCACCGTTCCGGTGTCAGGCTACCAGAACCCTGTCCTCATGGCCATCGAGAATGCCGTTGAGCTCGGCGCTCAGGCGTCTGACACACTGGGTCTCGGGATCGTTGGAACCGGTGAGCAGACAGTCGTCAAAGAAGAGGACGGCATCCCCGCGACCGCTGTCGCCTACAACCACTACTGTGTTGTGACCTTGGACGCCGACGGCAAGATCACATCCTGCATCTACGACGCCTCCCAGGGCAAGTTCAAGGTCGAAGGCGGCAAGATCACAACCGATCTCAAAGCTGAAATCAAGACCAAGAACCAGCTGGGCGATGACTATGGCATGCGCAAAGCATCCCCCATCGGGAAAGAGTGGAACGAGCAGGCTGACGCCTTCGCCAAGTACGTGACCGGCAAGACCCTGAGCGAAGTGACCGGCATGAGCCTCAAAGACAACGCGCCCGACGTGGCGGACCTGGCTTCCACCTGCACCATGCACGTGACCGACATGATCACCGCGCTGGACAAAGCAGCTGGCACCGCTAAGTAAGCATTCATCCGTAGACCAACCAGACAGGCTGTTTCCCTCAGGGAGACAGCCTGTTTACTTGTAAAGACCTTTGGGAGCCCGATCCATGAAAGCAAAGAAACTCCTGCTCAGCCTCCTCTTGATCATTCTGGTCATGGGATCCGCCTGCAAAATAAAAGGCAAGGAGCCACAAAAGTTCGAAGCCGAATTCATCGGCCTTTTCGATACCTTGACACAGGTCATGGGTTACGCGGAGACACAAGAGGACTTCACGGCCACCGTCCAGGCACTCAAGGACGACCTTGAGGTCTATCATCAGCTTTACGATATCTACGCCGGCTATCCCGGCCTGACCAATCTTAAAACGGTGAATGAAGAGGCAGGTCAAGGCCCAGTCAAGGTGGATCAAAAGATTATTGACCTGCTTCTTTATTCCAGGGAGTCCTATCAGCTGACAGGCGGCCGTGCCAACGTCGCCCTGGGGCCTGTCACCCAAATCTGGCACCGTTATCGCAGCCAGGGTATGGACGATCCGGCGGAGGCCCGGCTGCCGAAAAAGGAACGGCTTGAGGAAGCGGCCTTGCACACCTCCATTGATGACCTGATCATTAATGAAGAAGAAGGAACCGTGGAGTTTAAAGATCCCCTGATGCGATTGGATGTGGGAGCGGTCGCCAAGGGCTACGCGGTCGAACAGGCGGCCCGGGCAGCGGAGGAGCGTGGAGTTGATCACCTGCTGATCTCCGTCGGCGGCAATGTGCGCGCCATCGGCGCCCGAAACGACCAGGGTGACTTATGGCGGGTGGGCATCGAGAATCCTGATTACTCGGTGACAGATTACCTGGCCGTTGTGAAGATCCAGGGCATGTCTGTGGTGACCAGCGGCGTCTATGAGCGTTTCTATGTGGTCGACGGCAAAGCCTATCATCACATCATCGACCCTGACACGCTTTTCCCTGAAGATCGCTACCTGTCCGTCTCCATCGTCACGCCTGACTCCGGTCTGGCCGACGTCCTCTCCACCGCTCTTTTCAATCTGGATCTGGAAGCCGGCAAAAACTTGATCGCAAGCTTGGATCAGACGGAAGCGCTCTGGTGCATGCCCGATGGAAGCCTGGTTGAAAGTGACGGATTCGCTGACTTGCTGGTTGATTTGAACTAGCCTGAAGATCCCCCGGACCCGGCCAGGGGGAGACGGGCCAGATTACGGATGACGGGACCCGCGGCCGCCCCGGTCAAGACCCCCGTCAGCAACCCCGTGATCAGAAGTGGCGGCAGGTAGGTCAAAAGCAGTAAAGGCTCTGACATGACAAGGCTTGCGACTGAGACCTGACCCAGATTATGGGCAGCCGCCCCCGCCATGCTGATGCCGATCACCGACAGATGTTTGCCCTCAAGATGACTGAGCAGCCACATGATGATCAGGGCGAGCAGGCCACCGCCAAGAGAGAAAAACATGGTGGTAATTCCCGTGAAAGCGCTCATGACCAGAATCCGGACCAGCA
>JAAZFK010000306.1 GCA_012511735.1 Clostridiaceae bacterium
CAAGGCATGATGACGGCAATCCCTCGAACCGCCCCAGGGCTCGGCTGGGTTTTTGGCAAGTCTTTCCAGCGGACGCGTACGCTGATGCTGCTTTTCTCATTCTTATTTTTGCTGGCAATGCCGATCGCGCTGCTTATCATCGGCAGGGATAACTACCTGACACTGGTTTCATCTTACAACTTTCTTGAAGCTGCCTTTGGAGAGATGAGTCTTAATCAGGTTCTCTGGCCACTTCATCTCATCCTGGCCCTGATCTCTCTTGCGGCAGTTGCTGTGCTGGGCAGTGCCGGCTTTCGAACCTTTTATCTTCAAAATGCGGTCGACAGGGAATCCAGCATGCCCCTGGGAAGCAGCCACCAGTTTCTCGGCAGGGCACTGGCGCTCCTGGCAGCCTTCTTCTTCATTTTTACCGTCAACGCCGCGGCGACCCTTGCCGTATTTGCCGGCTGGGGGAAGATGGCACACTTTCTCACCTATTCGACCGCCTATTTGAAACTTTTCGCCGCGACGCTGGAACTGCTTGCCTTCTGCCTGGTTTTTCTGGCTTTGTCAGGCACTCTCTTTGATGCCATTCTCACTTGCGTAGGGATTCAATTCGCCTGGACCTCCTCAGTCCTTCATATACTTGGGATGACTAACCGGCTTACCGATCTGGAAACGGACATTCTTTGGCTCCTGGCTCCGGCTGCCCGCCTCTTCATCCTCATCTTCCGGCCTCTTTCAGTCTGGCAGTCTCTGGTCATGATTGTTTTCTGGACCATCATGGCCTGGTTTTTTTACAAAAAAAGGCCCGCCGAATACGCCGGCGTTCGAAATGGGCAGCTTCCATGGTACCCTGCCCTGCAGCCATTTTTTGTCTTGTGGGGGGGAACCCTCTTAGGCAGTCTCGTCCATGGCCTGTTTGCCGGAGAACAAAGCGTGTTGTCTTCACCTGTCTTTTACATAGGCCTGATCGCAGGAGCCCTGCTGGGACAAGTCGTTTCCACCATTGTCAGCGGCAAACAGTTGCAGAAAATAAAGATCGTGAAAGAAATTCTTCCTGTTCTGGCGGGACTTGCGCTCTTCGCCCTGATGACCGGTCTGGTTTATCTGTGGTTGGCACCTGCTGGCCAGCCCTGGTAAAGAAAGCGGGTATTGAATGAAAATGCGTGACCTGCAGACGAAAGCGAATCGTGTGGTTGCTTCTCTGGCCTGGCGAAAGCCTGCCGCACTCTGGTTCCTGCCTTTGATCTTCCTCTTTATCTTCACCACCCTTCCGCTGTTGTCAGAGCGGGGCCTCTGGCCCTTTACCACTCATTTTTTCAACGGTCTCCTGCTCATGGTCATGAGCCTGGTTCTGGTACACAACTTCTTCGGCTTTATCCACCGGATGGAGCGGACGGACTTCTATTTTTCACTGCCCTCAAACCGGACAAAACTGTTCGCCTGGCTCAACCTGAGTGCCCTGGCGCATCTGGCCGGGCCTTCGCTTGTCATCATGGGCTTGAATACCCTTCTCGCCAGTCTGCTACCCCACACCGAGCCCGGGTGGTATGCCTATATTCCTTCTCCCGCTGGTATTTGGACCAGTTATGCCGGCCTTCTCATCAGGATCTTCTATTTCTTTTTTCTCCTGGAAGTCTGTTACCTGATCACGGAGAAAGCCCTGACCGCCCTTGGTTTCTTCGCCATGCTCAATATCATCTGGCCGCTCATGCTTTTTTCTTTCAGTGATGCCACCAGTCAGTTTTTGCCGGGCTTGATCAACCCCCTTGTGACAGCCCTGGAAGAGCCTTCTTCCTTGCAGGTCGCTTTGTTTCAGCTCTTCTCCCCCGCCATTTTTACAGGAGGACTGGCACACCATCACCTGCCCCTGGCCTTGATGACCCTGGGCATGGCCTCCCTCGCTTTCTGCCTCTTCCGCGCCAGGCAGGCCGGCTACAGCTCAGGCCAGGGCTCCGTAAATTGGCCTTTCCGGCTGATTCAATGGATGGGCGTGATCACCCTGTCCCTGCTGGGAGGTTATGGGGCCCACTATCTGCGGGTATGGACGACGGATTCCGAGTTCACGCCAGTCAACCTTTCCCCCGCACCTTTCCTGATCGGCACGAGCCTGGGCTTTTTCCTGTCACTTTGGGTCTTCAACCTGGTCGGCAACAAGGGCAAAATCCGCTGGCGACCCATGGTTGCTGCCGCGCTGGCGGCCGCCTTGCCTTACGCCGTCTGGCTTTGCATCGTCATGACGGGCGCCGGCGGCTTCTCAACCAGGCTACCGGAGGCTGGCAGCCTGAAACGGGCGGGCATTTACTATCCAGGAGCTTATTTTTCACCCTTTGGACGTAAGGAAAGCAGGCCCTTTCTGCTTGAGTTGACCACAGAGCAGGATCTTGTCCTCCTGGCTGAAATTTACCGTTCGGTTCTTTCGCCTGATAACCCAGGTCTGGACCTGCCACGCACCCTGTCCAGCAAGGGGCAGTCACGGGATTTTGTCCGGCTTAAAAACCCTTTCTTACTTCCCTACGGCGAAAATGAGATCTATTACCCCCATTTGTCTGAGACACGCCTGATCCTTGAAACAAAAGATGGGCGGAGCTATGGGCGGTCGCTGACCCTACCCCTCTACGCCAACAATCCCGACTACCTGCAGCTGCTCAGACAGAATGACCTCTTTTTCATGGCCGAGCTGAGCGATTATGCGGTAGCTGACAAATTTCACCTCATTTTCAGCTTGGAGGCTGCGCCGCACGTATCTGCGGCGGACAAAGAAAGGTGGATCGATCCACTGATTGCTGCCGGGGAAGAGGATGATTACCCCTTCGAGTCCCTGATGCAGGATA
This sequence comes from Clostridiaceae bacterium, assembly GCA_012511735.1. GTDB lineage: Bacteria > Bacillota > Clostridia > Saccharofermentanales > DTU023 > UBA4923. Next base: position 2,817 of record JAAZFK010000306.1, read on the forward strand.
TGACCCATTACATCGCTTTGTCCCTGGGGGGGCAGGATGACCGGGCCTTAGCCGGGCTGGTTGCCAAGGCCCCCTGCCTGATTCATGTCAGCCTGGAACTGCCGACGGGGGCAGCGGCTTCCGGGGATCAGCCGGCAATCACCCTGCCGGTCGATCCTGAACGAGTCCCGGGCCTGCGCGAGCTCATTGATCAGGCGCTTGAAATCTATGAAATGGTTACCATGGACCCGCGGAACGCGGGTGAAGGCAGACCTGTTTTCGATTAATGGATATTACCCAGGCTGACCCGCTCCAAAGCCTCTTCGGCGACTTCCTTCAAGCGGAAAAGCGATTCCTTGGGCGTCGCAGGCGCATGGTATTGATAGCAGGGGAAGTAGCGTGACAGATGAAGCGGGATCTTCGGATCGATGGACGCGAGAAAGGCCGCCTGTTGGCGCATCTCCTCTTCATCGTCTGAAAGTCCCGGCACAACCAGTGTGGTTACCTCTACATGGGAAGCCTGGCTGGCGAGCCTGATGGTGCGCAAGGTCACTTCCAGGCGGCCGCCAAGTTTCCTGTAGCCCTGATCACTGAAAGCTTTCAGGTCGATATTCCAGGCGCTGATAAGCGGCAATAACTCCCTGAGCGGTGCTTCCTCAATCTGGCCGTTGGTGACAACAACCGTTTCAAGCCCCACACCCCTTGCCAGCTCTGACACGTCCCGGACGAATTCATAACCGACCAGCGGTTCATTGTAGGTAAAGGCAATACCGACATTCCCCTGATCTCTGCTGGCCAGGGCTTTGTCAACCAACTCCCGGGGATTCATCTCCACCGTACGCCTCGAAGCCGCGGCTTCGCGCGCGATCTCATAATTCTGACAAAAAGGGCAGGCCATGTTGCAACCGTAGCTGCCGGCTGAAAGGATCAGGCTGCCGGGCTGAAAATAGTAGAGCGGTTTTTTTTCGATCGGATCCAGTGCGAGACTGGTCAATTTGCCATAATTGGCGGCAATGACCTTGCCGTCCCGGGCTGTCCGGGCCCGACAATAGCCCAGGCTCCCCTCCCGGATCCGGCAATGACGCCAGCATATCAGGCAGACAGCTGAAAGCTCCGGTTTATTCTTCATGGCGAACCACCTCGAAACGCTCCAGTCGGTAAGGTTTACCCGGTGGAATGCCTGCCTTCTGAAGCGCGATGGACACCTGTTCCTCTACCGTCCCGATGCCTTCAAGTCCCGGAAGCAGGAGACCTCTGCGGTATCCATTGGAGACAATCACTCCATAACGGTCGGGATCCAGCGCTTCAAGGGTATCAACCGGCTCAGCAGTCCCCAGTACATCCACACTGATGACAAGCTGGTCAAGTTCTTCTTTATCCACCGGGGGAAATCTTGGGTCCTCGCTGGCGGCGGCGATGGCATTGTAAATAATCTCAGCGGCCAGGCTGTCCCTGGTCGGCTGGATGGTGCCGATGCAGCCTCTAAGACAAGCGTTTTTGTAAAGTGTGACGAAGGCGCCGGCTCTCCTTGTCAACATCGTGTCCGGCGTGTCATCAGGGATTGGGAGGATCTTGCCCCGGATGAGATAGGACTCGATCGAAGCCCGCGCCAGCCCAGTCACCAATTTGGCCTCCTTCATGGCACTTCTCCTCAGTTGGGGGTGAAGGACGCGACGGCGTAACCAACGCCGAAAGGTCCCTCATACGAATAGAGCTCAGACTCATAAGCCCTTCCATCCAGAACCCCGGCCATCATCTGGAAGGAACGGAGGCCGCACTCGGCCGCTCCCGCCAGGATGGCGGGTTCAATGGTGAAGAGAGCTTCCAGATCGCCCTCATTGAAGATGCGGACAATTTCAGCGTCAAAACGCGGCCCTTCCGGCTTATAACCATAGGGGCCGTCCTGTTTCAGGACGTGTGACAGATCCCCACTGGCCAGGTAGACAGTTCGGCGCCCCAGCTTCTCAGAAACCCTGGTGAGCGCACGGCCGATTTCACGATGGGTTGTTCCCGCAAGTTGTGACAAGCCAATCAGGACAAGGCGGAAGTCACGGTACTCCTGGTGAATGAACCGGATAGGGATCAGGGTGCCATGATCGAGTCCCCTGCGGCCAAGGGACATCACCGACGCGCTGATGGCCCGGCCAAGGAGCGCCTCGCGCAGGGCATCGGCAAAGGCCTTGTCAACAGAGACCTCCTCCCGGACGCCCCCGACGCCGAAGGAGGCCAGATCTCCGCTTTCACGATCGCCACCCAGGATGAAAAAACCGTCCGCGAAAAAAGGCGCGTGGGGTGAAGAGATTATCAGGGTGTCAGGCAGAAGTTCCGCGATCTCACGGGCCATGCGCTGGAAACCCGCAGTGGTTTTAGCGATCCTGAGCTCTTCCCCCCGGCCAACCTCAGGCAAAATAATCGGGGGGTGCGGAACGGCATAGGCTTTCAAAATCATTGCATATCCTCCCATCAGCCACGGGCAGGCCAGTCGGGAGAATCGAAAAATACCTGGTTAAAAGATCAGGTTAGCCGATGGCTCCCATACAATATTGGCAGGCCCCATTTTCATCCGGTGTGGTGGTAGCACCGCAGTGCGGGCAAACGACTCGCTGCTTTGGTTTGGCTTTTTCCTGTTTCTCCGCCATGGCGCCATCCCTCATGGCCAGGAGCATCTCAACAATTTCGCCGGCATCACGTTGAGCTTCCTTATAGTCAGGATGATGCGGACCGCCTTCCAGCGATGAGGAATTGACCTTGAGACGCATCTGGTTGACCCAGGGATGTGACACGTCAATCAGCACATAAAAATTGTAATAAACGACTTCTTTGGTCTTGGCCGGCACAGCGGGTTTGCCATCTTTGGCGGGGATGGCCCGCTCAATGGTCTCGACCCGGTTCCCCTTCTCAATGTCAATTCGCGCGCCAAGGATCTGTTCCGCTGTGAATACATCGGGATTGTCCTCCTGGTATCGCCGGGACCTGGTAATGAACCAAAGACCACGGGCATCATCCAGATAAAGCTTCAGGGAGGATCCCCCCGTCCTGGTCGGTTCGAATTCCCTGACCGTCACCTGGTTGGCAGCCCTGTCTTCCAGATGCTGTTTCATTTCATCAACAGTGAAATTCTTTCTGCTGGACAGGTAGGGTGATTGCTTTTTTGCACACTCCGAGCACAGGCGGCCGTCCTTCACTTTTTTCCCTCCGAGAAGTCCAGCTTTGCCTCCGCAGACGTCACACACTTTCCTGTCAAAGATTCCCATACGCTTCACCCTTTCGGTTGTTTTACTAATCTTATCATGTTCGGGCAGCCGGCTGCCTAGTCAGTCTCCGGCTGTTCCATCCCCTGCGGGACCAGCCCGATCTGCGGCGCGATCCACATGGACATCTCGTCCAGCATGGTGAGCGCCGGAACTTCCTCCATATAGATATGAACCGGAACCCGTTCCCTGACTTC
>JAAZFK010000307.1 GCA_012511735.1 Clostridiaceae bacterium
ATAAAAATCCGCCCCATCTGGAGCGGATCTGCTTGGTTTGGTGCCCAGAGGCGGAATCGAACCGTCGACACACGGATTTTCAGTCCGTTGCTCTACCGACTGAGCTATCTGGGCTAAACAATTGCCGGCACGGAGCCGGCAATTGTGGCGACGCAGAAGGGGCTCGAACCCTCGACCTCCAGCGTGACAGGCTGGCATTCTAACCAACTGAACTACTGCGCCATTTCGCTGTCTCAAGCGGCTGTGTAAGTCTATCAGATGGATCAAACCCTTGTCAACAAGACCCTTTTTTGTCCCCTTACGCCTGAAATACAGACGTCTTGTGGATCTATTTTTGCCAGTCGGCCTGTTCAGCCACCTGGGAAATGGAATCCGCCTTGGGGGAATGACTTGGGTAAAGGAGTTGCCTAACCCGGCTTCGACCAAACAAAAAATCAATCGATACTTCGTAATAGTCGGCCAGTCTGTTCAGCATATAATAATCGGGTTCGCGGTCACCCCGCTCATATTTTGAGATGGTCTGCCGGCTCACATTCAATTCCGCTGCGACATCCTCCTGGCGGAGGTGGAGTTCTCTCCTCAGCTCCCTGAGGCGCTTTGCAAATATTTCGAGCGGCGTTGGCATATCAACTGGATTATCCATGTTGAATGACCGACTCTCAACCAAAAAGAGCCGGTTGCGTCGAAATGGCGCATTTTGTAGCAGGCCGGCTTTATGCTAGACTATCAACGTTTACGGGAGCATAGCTCAGCAGGGAGAGCACCTGCCTTACAAGCAGGGGGTCATCGGTTCGAGCCCGGTTGCTCCCACCAAAAAACCGCTGTCAGACTCTTGTCTCAGCGGTTTTGATTTTTGTTTACTCCGAATTTTTTGACACAAAGTGAGTTTTATTTGTTCAGGGCTCGTCACCGACCTGCTCAATCGAGGTCTTCACGCGGAAGATTGAAGAAAGATCTCCGGCCTCAGGTAGTCCGTTCCACAGGCCAGCCCTGATCTTACCGGCCACAAGAGGAAGGAAAAGGCCCTCGGTAATCACCCAGCCGGTCAGGCGTTCAAGCACCGGTCTCAAGTCTCCGGCATCGCCGGCTTCCTGAAAGGAAGCGATCAACTCATCTGCCGCGCGCACATCAAGTTCAAGCTGCCTGCCGGCGACCTGCCCCTCAAACCCTGGATTCATGGTCAGCCTGGTGGCTGCCAGCAGGTATGACTCGTCAATAGAGGATTCCGTATAAATCAGCTCAAAGTTCCCTTCCAGGGAGGCCCGGCGCCACTCCTCTTCCGGCAGGCTTTTCAGAGACACCGGGATGCCGAGGGTTTTCGCGGCATCCGCGAAGGCTCTGCATCTTTCCTCCGCCTCCGGCTGGTTGTCGGGGAAGGTCAGGCTGATCAAGGGAAGGGGATTGTCTTCCTTCAAATAAAAGAGCGCGCCTGGTTCCTTGTTCAGGCCCGCCTCGCCGGCCAGGCGGTCGATGGTCTCTTGATCCGGCTCCAGGTAAAGGGACGAATAGGAGTCATGATGAAGCAGTGATGCCGTCGAGGGTATCACCCATAGAATCTGCGGGTCCACCGCCAGGCTCAGGAGACGCCGAAATGAACGGAGATTGAGTAAGGGATTGCCGGTCGGATTGACGGTGATCCCGCTGACGCGCTCACCTCCAAACACCGCGTAAAGATCCTGCACCTCCCCGTTCCCGATCGCGAAATCCGGGCCCGGACGTCCCAACAGGACGTCAATATCCCCGTGAACCAGCGCTTGCTCCGAGAAAAGCGTCTGCGCGTACTTGACGATGACAAGATAGCGCGTCAGATCTTCCCCGTCCGTGCCAGAGGCCCGGATCAGGGTCAAAGCATAGTCGTCTTCCTGCCACAGGGCCCAGGGACCTGATCCGACCAGGGGAAGCCTCCCCTCCGGCAAAGCATCCAGCGATGGAGCGGCTGAGACCAACGGTTCCCAAAGGTGCCGGGGAAGGATCAGCAGATGAGACAGAGCCTCCATGCAGTGAAGACTTGCGTTCTCACGGGGTTCCCTTACATGGATCTGGACCGAATTGAAATCGTTTGTTACCTGCGCCACATATAAATTGAGTATTTCACCGGCGGCCGTCCTGTATTTTCGATGAGCCTGGATGGAAAAGATGACATCCTCAGCCGTCACCGGATAGCCATCCTGCCAGGTTCTCCCCTGAGGCAGGATGATCCGGAGGAAGTCCTCTCCCTCATGCACCGAATCCGCCAGCACTGGCAGGTAATCCAGAGAGACCGGATCATAACTGAGCAAGGTCTCGTAAAGAGGCTGATAATACCCTTGAGGGTCAACTGGGAAGAGCTGCTGGCCGGACATGAAAGGATTGAGATTCAGATTGGCCGGATTCGCGAGCGCGACTTTCAAAGTCTCCTGGTTGGCTCCGGAAAAGCCACGATCAAGATGGGC
>JAAZFK010000308.1 GCA_012511735.1 Clostridiaceae bacterium
CTGGATTCCTGTTCTTACGATCCCGATGACAAGGATGCGCAGACCTTCCATGTCTATGGAAGCTTCGTCCTGCCGGAGGGTGTCATCAATCCTTACGGGATTCCCCTGACTACCGGCATCATGGTGACTGTCCTGGAAGAGGTAATTCCGGTTTATACCGTGGTCTACGATGGCAATGGTGCCACGGGGGGCGCGACCGCCAACAGTGTCCATGTCATCGGACAGGCGCAAAAGCTCACAAAGAGCGGATTTAACAGGAATTTCTATCTGTTTACCGGCTGGTCCTTGACGGCTGGAGGCCAGGTTCTCTTCTTGGACGAGGAGAGTGTCATCGACCTGTCCGGTCTTGATGGAGACACAATCACACTTTACGCTGTATGGCAGCCTGTTTCTTACCCCATTGTTTATGAACTGGACGGCGGGGCCGCCGACAACCCCTCAAGCTACACTGTTGAGAGCGATGAGATTGAACTGAACCCGCCGCAAAGGGCAGGTTACGACTTCACCGGCTGGTCGGGCACGGGGATCTCCGGCCAAACCATGGAGGTCATCATCCCTCAAGGTTCCACAGGCAACAAGACTTATACGGCACACTGGCAGCCGCTTTCCTTCTCCATCTTTTACGAACTGGAAGGGGGATCTGCTGACAACCCGGCAAGCTATACCATCGAAAGCGGCGACATCAGGCTGAATCAGCCGAAGAAGAGCGGCCACGCTTTCATGGGCTGGTCGGGAACGGACATCCCCGTTTTCGCCATGGAGGCCACCATCCCCGGCGGCTCCATGGGCTACAGGATATATACGGCCCACTGGGAGAAAATTACGGGATTGCTGGCAAGTTTTTCCATGAACCTGGGCGAGAGCATCACCTGGGATCCCAAGCCCGACGGCGGCACCTGGGAATGGGACCGGGAGTTCTTCTCAGCCAGCTTTAACAGCCCCGCTACTTTCACCGCCCTCAAGACTGGGTCCTCCACGATTACTTATTCGGTCGGCGGCGGATCTCAAAGCGTCACGGTAACCATCCTGGTAGCCGAAAAGATCCCGGGCACCGGACAAAGAGTCTGGGCCGGCTGGCTGATGGGGCTCTGTTGGCTGTCCCTGGCGGCGGGAGCCCAGATATTGCGTAAAAAGAGAGAAAATTTCACTTCTTGATTCATCAGGGGATTCCCGGTCCAGACCGGGAATCCCGACCATTTCTGACGCACTGAATCATGGTCAGGACGGCCGGTTTGCCTTCTTTCAGCTGAGAGCTCGGCCGCTTTAAAGATATCCGGCTTTAAGTCCGCACTCTTTTTGTATTGTAGAATGTCAAATATGTATTACCTGTTTGACATACAGCGTCTTAGCATGGAAAACGGGCCGGGACTTCGAACCACCCTCTTTTTTACCGGCTGCCCCTTGTCTTGCCCCTGGTGTCATAATCCTGAAGGGCAGCCCGATAAACCTGTCCTCTTTTATTTCCGTGAACGCTGTATCCAATGCGGTAACTGTGAGTATGTTTGCGAGGACGAGGCGCTGGACTACGATCCTGAAACAGGTCCTGAAATCAATTACAACAACTGCACAGCTTGTGGCAAATGCGCTGATGTCTGCCCCACAGATTCCCTTTTGATGAGCGTGAAGCTGTACTCTGTCAACGAAATTATGGAGATCATCCTACGCGACAGGCCTTATTTTGACCGGTCGCAGGGTGGGGTGACTTTGTCCGGCGGGGAACCTCTGGCTCAGGACATTGATTTACTGGAAGTGCTGATGAAAGAGATCAAAAGGGAAAAGATTGATTTGTCGATCGATACCAGCGGAGCGGTACCCCGCCGTAATCTGGCAACAGCATTGAAATACGCCAATTCCTTTCTTTACGATCTGAAGCATGTGGATCCGGTCAAACATAAAGAAGTTACCAAGTTTGACAATGAGCAAATCCTTGACAATCTGATTTGGTTGTCAAAACAGGAGACGACCCTTCATGTCAGGGTCCCTGTCATACCCGGTTTCAACGGCGACGAGGAAGAGCTGGAGGCGATTGCTGACTGGATCGCGGCCAATACAGCCCCGGAAACAATCGCTCTTTTGCCTTACCATCGTCATGGCAGTGACAAATACGACCGGCTGGGTATGGATGACCAAAAAGTACTCTTCAATGTTCCCTCCGATGACTTCATGGACAAGGCATTAAAAGTCTTTTTGGACAAGGGTCTGAATCAGGCACGTATTGGTGGTGCTATTCTGGCGTCAAAGGCTGAATAATCAGCGATTTTACAAACAAAAGGGAGTAAGGCGAATCAAAATGGAAAAACGTGGCATGAATGAACGAATTCAAAAACTACGGGATGCATCTGTTTCGACCCAGCCTGTCATCTCCCTGGAAAGAGCTCAAATAGAAACTGAAATCTACAAGAGATATCAGGGGCAGGTGTCAGCGCCCGTATTGCGTGGGCTTTTTTTCAAAGAACTGATGGAAAGAAAGGTGCTCTATATCGGTGAAGGCGAACTGATCGTCGGTGAAAAGGGGGAACATCCTCAGGCGGCCCCTACCTTCCCCGAGCTTTGCTGCCATACGCTTGAAGATATGAAGGTGATGGATCAGCGCGAACTTATTTCCTTCAAAGTAAAAGAAGACTATTTTGACATCCAGGAAAACACCATTATCCCTTATTGGAACGCCCGCTCCACCCGCACCAGGATTCTTAACGAAATGACTGATGAGTGGAAAGATGCCTATATGGCAGGCATTTTCACTGAATTCATGGAGCAAAGAGGGCCCGGTCACACCGTTGGATCTGACGACATCTATGCCAGAGGGTTCAATGACCGGATTGCTCAGATTGATAAGGAATTGCATAATCTTGATTATTTGACTGATCTGGAAGCACCTCATAAAGCCGAGCAATTAAAAGGTATGCGCATGGCCGCAGAAGCGATCATCGCGCTCGGCAGACGTTACAGCGACTATGCCGCTGAACTTGCAGAAAGGGAAGAAAATCCCGAACGCAAAAAAGAATTGCTGCAAATCTCGGAAAACTGTCAAGTTGTGCCGGCAGAAAAACCAAAAACCTTCTGGCAGGCCATCCAGATGTATTGGTTCGTTCATCTGGGCGTTACCCTGGAGATCAATCCCTGGGATGCTTACAG
>JAAZFK010000048.1 GCA_012511735.1 Clostridiaceae bacterium
GACTATGAGGCGGTTCTGAGCATCATCAAGCGGCATCCCATGAATCAGCATGAGATCGAGAGCTTCCTTCTTGCCCGGGGCAACCGTGAGGCGGCCCTCCTGTTGAAGCGCTTGAAAGAAGACGCCCGGGTAGAAGTCATATCCTACAAGGGCTATGAGACCTTCCGTTTAAGACAATCCTGACGCGCCCTTGGTGTGATACAGGAGTTTTAGGCTTCATCGATAATCCTTTCGTATATAATAAAGAGCAATTGCTTAACAGGCGCTTCTTTGACGCGCTTTTTGGAGGAAGAGATGGATCATTACGACTTTACCTCGATTGAGAAAAAGTGGCAGGACCGCTGGGAAAAGACCGGCGTCTTCCATGCCGACCAGCCCAGGGAGGGTTATGTGCCTTCCAAGGGCAAATATTATTGCCTGGTGGAATTCCCCTATCCTTCTGGAGAGGGCCTTCATGTGGGCCATCCCCGCAGCTATACCGCCCTTGATCTGGTCGCCAGGAAGAAGAGGCTGGAAGGTTGGAATGTCCTCTATCCCATGGGATGGGATGCCTTTGGCCTGCCAACTGAAAACTACGCGGTCAAGCACAAGATCCACCCGTCCATTGTGACCAAAAAAAATATCGCCCGCTATAAGGAGCAACTGCAGTCCCTGGGCTTCAGCTTCGACTGGTCCCGGGAGATCAATACTACGGATCCCTCCTATTACAAATGGACCCAGTGGATCTTCCTGCAGTTTTACAAACACGGCCTGGCCTACAAAAAGGAGATGGCCGTCAACTGGTGCCCCTCCTGCCTGATCGTGCTGGCCAATGAGGAGGTAGTGGACGGCAAATGCGAACGCTGCGGCGCTGAGGTCACCCATAAACAAAAAAGCCAGTGGATGCTGCGCATTACGAAATACGCCCAGCGACTGCTGGACGGCCTTGACCAGGTTGATTTCATCGACCGAGTCAACGCCCAGCAGCGCAACTGGATCGGCCGGAGCACGGGCGCCGAAGTCAGCTTCGGCACCACCGCCGGAGATGCCTTGCCCGTGTTCACAACGCGGCCTGACACCCTTTGGGGCGCCACCTACATGGTCATGTCCCCCGAGCATGTCTTGCTCGATCAATGGCTGGATCAGGGCCTCCTGGGCAATCCTGATGAGGTTGAAGCATACAAAGCCCAGGCCCAGCGCAAATCTGAATTCGAACGCACCGAGCTGACCAAAGAAAAGACCGGTGTCTGCCTGGAGGGAGTCCGGGGCATCAACCCGGTGACTGAAGGGGAGATCCCGCTTTTCATCTCCGATTATGTCCTGACCAGTTACGGCACAGGCGCCATCATGGCGGTGCCGGGTCACGACGACCGCGACTATGAATTCGCCAAGACCTTCGACCTGCCCATTGTGTGTGTCGTCGAGGGGGGCGATATCAGCCAGGAAGCCTTCACCGACATCGAGACGGGGATCATGGTCAACTCCGGCTTCATCAGCGGCATGAAGGTCCAGGACGCCATCGACAAGGTCATCGATTGGCTTGAAACGGAAGGCATCGGCTGCCGTCAGATCAACTACAAGCTTCGCGACTGGGTCTTCTCCCGTCAGCGTTACTGGGGGGAGCCCATCCCCATGGTCCATTGTGAGACCTGTGGCTGGCAGCCCCTGCCGGAAGATCAGCTGCCGTTGGTCCTGCCCGAAGCAGAATCCTTCCTGCCCACCGAGACAGGCGAGTCTCCTCTCGCCAAACTGACCGACTGGGTTAAGGCCACCTGTCCCAAATGCGGCGGTCCTGGCACACGTGAAACGGATACCATGCCCAACTGGGCCGGATCCTCCTGGTACTTTTTGCGCTATACCGACCCCCACTGCGAGACGGGGCTGGCCTCCGAGGAAGCCCTGGATTACTGGATGCCGGTTGACTGGTACAACGGGGGCATGGAACATACCACCCTCCACTTGCTCTATTCACGCTTCTGGCATCAGTTCCTCTATGATCAGGGTCTGGTTCCGGTACCCGAACCCTACCTTCGCCGTACCAGCCACGGAATGATCCTGGGCGAGGGCGGCGAGAAAATGTCCA
>JAAZFK010000049.1 GCA_012511735.1 Clostridiaceae bacterium
GGGGCGATTGAAACTGCTGTTATCCTGGGCCGCCAGGAATCACTTGAGCGGCTTGCGGGTGTACTGAATTTTTTACGAGAGGCATAAAGAGTGGAAAACAAAGAAACCGTACGGCTTCCCGGCCTTGTGACAGGCGTGACGCCCAAAGAAGAAACCTATACCGGCAATGAGGTCTCGCACTTCATCCTTGACGAAGTTGAAAAAGATGTCGGCCCGGGCGGCCGGCTGGAAGGCTTGCCCGTCCACACGCGTTTTCCACCAGAACCCAACGGCTACCTCCACATCGGTCATGCCAAAGCCATCATCATTGACTTTGGAACGGCAGAACTCTTCGGCGGCCTGTGTAATCTCCGCATGGACGATACCAACCCGGTTAAGGAAGATGAGGCCTACGTCAAAGCCATCCAGGACGATATCCATTGGCTGGGCTACGATTGGGACGACCGCTTCTACCACGCCTCGGATTACTTTGAGCAGATCTACAATTACGCCAGGGAATTGATTGAGAAAGACCTGGCCTTCGTCTGTGAACAAACACCTGAAGAAGTCAGGGAATCAAGAGGGACCCTGACCTCTCCCGGAACCGAAAGCCCCTGGCGTTACCGGCCCAGGCAGGAGAGCCTGGATCTGTTCGGGCGCATGCGTGCCGGGGAGTTCCCCGACGGCCGCTATACCCTGCGGGCCAAGATCGATATGAGCTCAGGCAACATGAACCTGCGAGACCCGGTCATCTACCGCATCCAGCACGCCCGCCATCACCAGACGGGTGATGAGTGGTGCATCTATCCCATGTACGACTTCGCCCATCCCATCAGCGATTCGCTGGAACACATCACCCACTCACTTTGTTCGCTGGAGTTTGAGGATCACCGGCCCCTTTTCGACTGGGTCATCAACAACTGCTCTCTTCCCGTCAAGACCAGGCAGATTGAATTCGCACGCCTGGATATCAATTACACAGTCATGAGCAAGCGCAAGTTGCGGACTCTAGTGGAAGAAGGCCTGGTCGACGGTTGGGACGATCCCCGCCTGCCAACCTTGTGCGGATTGAGACGCCGCGGCTACACACCACGCGCCATCCGCGACTTCAATGAGCGAAATGGCGTCTCCAAGGTGCCCAGCATGGTCGACATCCGCTTTCTGGAGCATTGTCTGCGGGAAGACCTGAACAAGCGCGCTCCCCGGGCCATGGCGGTCCTTGATCCCGTCAAACTGACCATTACCAACTACCCGGAAGACCGTCAGGAAACCTTTACCGTCGAGAATTTGCCTGGTGACAGCTCATCCGGTACACATGACATTACATTCTCTCGTCATCTCTTGATTGAACGGGATGATTTCGAGGAGGATCCGCCGAAAAAGTACTATCGTCTCTTCCCCGGCAACCTGGTTCGCCTGAGAGGCGCCTACATCGTGCGCTGCACGGGTTGCGTCAAGGACAGCCAGGGCAAGGTGATCGAGGTGCTGGCTGAATACGATCCCGAGACCCGGGGCGGTACCGCCGCTGCCGGTCAGAAAGTCCGGGGCACCATTCATTGGCTGGATGAATCAACTGCGGTGCAGGCCGAAGTCAGGCTTTACGATCATCTTTTTACCGTTGAAGCCCCTGACGATGATGAGCGCGACTACCACGAGCTCCTGAATCCTGAGTCACTGACTGTGATCCAAAATGCCCGGGTCGAACCCTGGTTGAAAGAGGACCGGTCTTACCTGGGCTACCAGTTCATGCGCCTTGGTTACTTCATCCACGACAACAGGGACTCAACCGAAGACAAGCTGGTCTTCAACCGATCTGTTCAGCTAAAGGATTCTTACCGGCCCACATAAAGAAAATCCCCGAAGCCCGGGGATTTTCTTTATCCGTGTTCTTTCGCCGTCAGTGGCGGATAATCTTTTTTGCGGTCGTCTTGGGGAACTCTGA
>JAAZFK010000309.1 GCA_012511735.1 Clostridiaceae bacterium
AATAACAGGCGCGAGTCCCACGTGCTGGAAACGGATGATCAGCCGCTCGATAAAGGTCATGCCGTCCGCGCGGATCATGGCGGGAAGCACTTGTTTCTGCCTGCCGGCCAATTCCTCTACCATCTCGTCGCGGGCCAGGGGCTTGGACGCGACAATAACCGCCGCGCCGCGGGTGGCTTGTCCGTGCGAACCACCCAGCCGGGTCATATCTTGGTTGTTCTTATCTTTCAATCTTTTTTCTTTCTGTAAAAGGTGTCTTCCATAGGAAGCCGGGTGCGCATCTTTCCGTCCAGCCTGAAGTAAGCGTGGGCGAGCGAGGGCGCAATAGGGATGCAGGCCAGCTCGCCAATACCCCTCGCGCCATAGGCCAGGTCGACGTAACCCGGTCCCTTGACAATGTGAGTCTCAATATCAGGCACCCGGTTGGCCCTGAATAAGCCATAAGTCCCCAGTTTGAACCTGGGAATGCCGCCCGGATTAACGAACTCTTCAGTCAGCGCATAACCCATCCCCATGACACAGCCACCTTCAATCTGTCCCTCGACTGCCGTCAGGTTGACAGGTGTACCCACATCATAGGCACCAACCATCTTCTGAACCTGGCCTTGCTCGTCGAGTACCGCGACCTCGCAGCCATAACTGTAGCCGATGTGGCTGACCGGATTCTCCTTGGATGATCCCAGGGGGTCTGTCGGGGGACCGAACTCGCCAAAAAATTCCATTCCTTCAATCCTGGAAAGATCGCCACCAACGGCATCCAGCGCCACCTTGAGATCCTGGGCAGCCTGGCGGGTTGCCTCCCCCGTAAACAAGGTCTGACGTGAGGCTGTACTGGTACCGGCGTCGGGGGTCCGGTCAGTGTTGGGGAGCTCAAATACAGTGTCCGTCACCTGACAGTTCAGCGTCTGGCACACGATGGAGGTTACGACCTGGGCAACCCCCTGACCGGAACAGGCCGCTGAGGTGCGGATATGAATTTTCCCCTTCTCAACCGAAAGTGTGCAGCGCCCGAAGTCGGGCACACCGACTCCCAGACCGCTGTTCTTGAAACTGCAGGCGATTCCGGTATAAGGGCCCGACTCATAGACCTCCCTGACGGCTTCGAGACATTCCGCGATGCCGCAGCTGGGATCGACGATCTGGCCATTAGGAAGCACATCGCCCGGCCTGACCACGTTAAGGTATCTGAACTCCCAGGGATCCATGCCACATTTTTCGGCCAGCAGATTGAGATTACATTCCATGGCATAACAGCTCTGTGTCACGCCAAAACCCCTGAAGGCACCGGAAACGACATTGTTGGTATAAACAGCCTTGCCCATCACATCAATATTCTGGAAGTTATAAGGTCCGGCCGCGTGGGTACAGGCCCGTTGAGTGACAGGTCCCCCCAGGGAAGCGTAAGCGCCCGTATCGGCCACGATCTCGGCAATCAGGGCTGTAATGCGTCCCCGGGCGTCACAGGAGGTAGTCATCTTCATGGTCATGGGATGCCGCTTGGTGTGGACGATCGTACTCTCATAACGTGAAAGCCTTACGTTGACCCGGCGCCCTGTCTTCCAGGCAAGCAGCGCCGCGTGATGCTGGACACTCATATCCTCCCGCCCTCCGAAGGCGCCTCCAACCAGGGCCGATTGGATATGCACGCGCTCCGGCTCCACTTGCAGCATGGAGGATATTTCCCGCTGTTCATCGTAAATGGACTGAGAGGCTGTAATCAGGTGGACACCCCCGTCATCAGAGGGCCAGGCGATGGCGCACTCCGGTTCCAGGAAGGCGTGTTCTTCCCAGGAGACCCGGTAAGTCTCCGTCACCACATGCGCCGCCTCGGCGACGGCTTGGCGCGCGTTCCCCCGGATCAGCCGTTCACTTGACAGAAGGTTGCCATCCGCGTGTATTTTCGGCGCGCCTTCCTTCAAGGCTTCAAAGGGATCAAGAACCGGCTCCAGCTCCGTGTAATCGACTTCGATCAAATCCAGGACTTCCTGGAGGCTCTCGCGCTTCCCGGTCGCCACCAGCGCGACCGAATCGCCGATGTAACGGGTGATCTCCCCTTCGGGGATCATGACGTCCCAATCCTGAACAATGTGGCCGATTGTGTTGTTGGGGACGTCAGCGGCCGTC
>JAAZFK010000007.1 GCA_012511735.1 Clostridiaceae bacterium
TCAGGACGGTCGCTGTCCTCACCAGCGGTGGTGACGCGCCCGGGATGAACGCGGCCATCCGGGCCGTAGTACGCACGGGCCTGCACGAAGGCTACCGGATGCTGGGCTGCAGGCGCGGCTTTCATGGTTTATGGCGCGGGGATATCGTCGAACTTGACGGCCGCTCCGTATCAGGACAATTGCAGCGTGGTGGAACCTTCCTGATGACGGCGCGGAGCCAATCCTTTAACTCTCCGGAAGGCGTGCAAAAAGCTTTTGATATGTGCAGGGTCTTTTGTATCGACGCGCTGGTGGTGATCGGCGGTGACGGTTCTCTCCGTGGAGCGCTGGATCTCGCCCGAAAGGGCCTCCCGGTCATCGGCATCCCCAGCACCATCGATAATGATATCGGCTGTTCGGAGTACTCGATCGGCTATGACACCGCCCTGAACACGGCCATGAGCGCCATCGACAAATTACGTGACACAGCCACCTCCCACGAACGCTGCAGCTGCATCGAGGTCATGGGCAGACATGCGGGTTACATCGCCTTGAATGTGGGCGTGTCCTGCGGGGCGGAAGTCATTTTAATCCCTGAAGTAGAAATGGATTTCGACAAGGACGTGGCACGCCGTTTGCTGGAATGCCATAACAGCGGCAAGTCCCACTATATCGTGGTTGTCGCGGAGGGCGCAGGTGACACGGTTGAAATCAGTGACCGCATTGAGAAGGAGACAGGTATCGAGTCTCGGGTGACCATCCTCGGCCATCTGCAGCGGGGAGGCAGCCCTTCCGCCCGCGATCGCATGATGGCAAGCCGGATGGGAACGCTGGCCATTCAAAGCCTGGCTTCCGGCCACTATGGACAGGTCGTATCTTACCGGCACGGCCAGGTCAACACCATTGAGATCGAAGAAGCCTTGCGGATGACCAAAACCATCTCCCGGGAGGAAATTGATATCGCTTACCAGATCGCCCTTTGATCCGGATCAACTCCCGCAAACGCGCGGCGATCATCTTTCCAGTACCATCCGGAGTTCTGTGCCAAAAGCCTTGGTTCTTTCGGTCTTGTCAAACCGAAAACCATAGCGCTGGTAGAAACGGATTGCTTTCTCATTCCCTCTGAGCACCCAAAGGATCACTTCCCGCTTGTCAGCAAGCCGGTCCATGGTGGCCTTCATCAGCTCAAGCCCCAGCCCCCGACCCTGGTAGTCTCCAAGGACATAGAGCGCGATGACCTCGCCGGTCTGATCGGATCCGGAGTCATCACTTGTGCTGAAGCAGGAAAAACCAAGGACCTTATCGCCCTTTTTCAGAACCAGTGTATTTTGTGGCCATCGATGCGCCCAGCTGGCGGCTTGTTCGAGCGTCAGCGCGTCCACATAAGCTTGAGGCATTAACCCCGTATAGGTTTCCTGCCAGGATTTCCAATGGACGAATGCTTTGCCGTCCATTTCTTCGTCTGTCTTCATAGGGACGATCTCAAAGTGCTCTGTCATGGTCTTATCCTCAATAACAAGGCCCCTAAACTTCAAAAAGGGGGTTCAGAAACAGAAGGGATTTGAAATGATAGGCTCGGTAAAGGTCCGACACGCGGATCGGTACATGGCTTTGGCGTGAATGGCATCATGCCAGATGAATCGTCTCAGCACTTTGCGCAAAGACCAATACTCACCGTCATCAGCCTTAAAAACAGCACAGGATAAATAATCGGCTCTATTCTCAATTTTTAGAAAGCCTTGCTCCCGCCCCGACACAATATCTTCGTTCCGGGCAAGCGAAAGACCAATGCCGGCAAAGTAATAGGGATTCACACTTTTCGTGTGCCGGTACATGGCCGAAGCTGTCGAGGGAAGCTGACCATAGAAAGTTTCGCGCGATTCCTTGATCTGACGATCTTTATCAGGGATGGAGGAATAAAGCGACAAGAAGTCCCGCGCTGACTTCAGTGCAAGGCTTTTCAATTCCCTGTACTCCACCGCTGACAAAGGAAATTTTTCCGAGTCAAAGAGGATGTCGCTGTCCGCGTCGTGGATCGCGATCTGACTCAATTGACTCTGCGTGATCTTGTAATCATAGGCGATCCCGAGATACAGGTGTCGATCGCTCCATCGATGATAACGGACCAGTTCCGCGGGGACTTTTCCAAGAGCCTGATCCAGGGTTTCCCCTCGGGTAAAGGCGCCGGGATAATCCTCAAGATGGATCAGATAACCCTTGCTGTTGTATTCAACGGCGACCCGGAGGACTTCTTTTTCGTCATTCATACCACGCTCTCCCCTACCGCTCGTCGTTGACCATGACAGAGAAGTGTTGAGGGGGCTGCCTGATAAGGGAAGCCAAGGTGGCCGGGCGGATATCGTACTGTTCAAGCTGATCGATGGGCAACCATACCAGCTCTTCCGCATCGCCATCCAAATTGACGCTTCGAGCGCTAAAGGTCATCTGTTGAGGCGCTTTCATTAAATAGAAAAATTGAATGGTATGGCAGGTTTTTCCGTCGATTGAACCATAGCGGCCTTTGAAAAAATTCTCTACTACACACAACAAACGGTCAACCTGAAACTCGACCCCTGTTTCTTCAAAAAGTTCCCGCTTTATGGCATCTTCAATCCTTTCACCAAGATGGATGGCGCCGCCTGGAGAATAATAGTGGCGGGCAGTCTTCCCATACACGAGCAGTACGTTTCCGTCCTTTAGAACAATCGCACCTGCCCTGCATCGAAACCAGTTATTTTCACATGTGAACGAGCAATCGATCTTTGTCAATCTGTTTCTCCCCCGGTTCGGCTTTTACTCTCACTATATTCACAGCTTTATTAACTGATTCTCTGATGATTATTCTACCGCTTATCCAAGGAGATGGAGCTTCGGGGAGCTGGAGAGAGTCAGTCAGAAGGTATTGACGGCAGCTTACGATCTATGGAGGCATAGAACACAACTACAAAATGATTTTCAAAACGGACTAAATCCCGCTTGAAGAATCTTTTCTGAGTGCTTATTCAGTTTCACACCTCACCAACAAAAAGAATACTTGACAAAAGTCCGTGTTTACAGTGTACTTAGTGAGTATTCAGTTAAATTACTTTGTCTCCCATGTTGTGCAAATCATAGGACGTCGATTGCGGGCATGTGTTTTTTTGTTTTCTAATGGATACGCAATACTAATTGAAGGGGGCACCCAAATGAACAGTGGAACAGTTAAATGGTTCAATCATGAGAAGGGCTACGGTTTCATCGCCAACGACGACGGTGGTGATGATCTGTTTGTGCACTTCTCAGCAATCGCGTCTGAAGGCTACAAAACGCTTTCCGATGGGCAGAAGGTCACTTTTGATATCGAAAAAGACCCGAAGAACAACAAGCTGAGAGCAACGAATGTTCGTTTAGCGTAAAGACGATTCGCTAGACCGCCCAAAGTGGTTCTTGCTCGAAAATAGTTTGCTAAACATACAAGAGGACGGCGTGGTTCATGGAAATGAACCGCGTCCGTCCTCTTTTTTAGGCAAATCATTCATCAATCGTAAGATCGCCCCCTGCCGATTCATAATAAAGGGTATCCGTGCTATACAGGGGGCCCTCCGAGTAGTCCTCGATCGCGGCCGGCTCTGCCTCCTGTGGCGGAGAAGTGCCACACCCGGTCAGAAGTAAACTGCCAAGGACTAAAAAGTTTATCAAGAGGGCAAAAATTTTTCGATTCATGGGTCCCATCCCCGCCCGGACCTCTAAAGGGCAGCCGGTTCTTACATGCTCAAACTAGCGCCAGGGATGGGGATCAAGCAGCCCGCAGATCACATGGATTCAGGTTTTTTACCCTGATTTGATCGAAGAGATAATTGGTCTCTTCAGGCGAAATAATCGGCTCTGACCAATTCTGATCAGAGCCGCCCTCCTAAAACAAGACAGAGTCTTGTTACATCCAATTGATTCTAAAAATTAACACCGATGCAAGATCCACCTCCTTCATTCATCTTCTAAATGAGAAGCTTCTTTTTGACCGAGGCCAGCCTGTGACGCTTCTTTTTTATTTCTGTAACGCAGGCACAA
>JAAZFK010000310.1 GCA_012511735.1 Clostridiaceae bacterium
GGAAGCCTTGAAAGAGGCTGCCCTGGCGGCTCCCACAGCCCGCAACAGACAACAGCTCCGCTACTCTTTTGTCGCTAACAGGGCCATTCTCGACGCGATTGACTCACGCATCTTTCATTTTTGTGACCCGCAAATGAAGACTACGATGGATGAGCGTGAATCAACCAGCTTCTTCTACGGGGCTCCGCTGGCCGTTTTCATCACGGGGCAGGATGAGATCTGGACTCCTATCGACGCCGGCATCGCTGTGCAGACACTGGCCATCGCGGCTCAGTCCATGGGGCTGTCAAGTGTCATCCTGGGTTATCCCCGGCTGGCTTTCAAACCCGACGACCCTGACAACTGCGGACAACTGATCGGAATGGAGGAAGGCGAAGTCTTCAATATCGCCATCGCCATCGGGCATGCCGCGACCCGCAAGGAGCCGCACACATCCGACCCGGCGCACATCCGTGTCTTCGACTAGTGATTTGATTCTGCGTATTTGATCAGAGGGCGCGGCGCGCCCTCTTTTGACAAGGCCCATCGTGTTATGATGGGACATCCGATTTGATCGGACGGAGGTTACTTATGAATTGGGCATTTTGGCCACTCATCGCCATGGTCGTTTCAGCCGGGGCATTCCTGATCGGCGTCTACTTCTACCGTTACGTCAAACGGTTACCCAGCGCCAATCAGGAGATTGACAAGTTCGGGAAATTGATCCGCGACGGCGCCATGGTCTTCCTTCGCACCGAGAACAAGGTGCTGGCCCGTTTTGTGCTGGTGACCGCTCTACTGATCGTCCTCCTCCTGCCACCCATCTGGCAAACGGCCTCAATCATCCACAACCTGGCCATGGGGCTTTGCTACATATTTGGTGCCCTCTTCTCAGGCATGGCCGGTTACATCGGCATGCGGGTGGCCACGGTCGCCAACGTCAAAACCGCGTCCGCCGCAAGCCGGGGCCTGACCCAGGCTTACCGGGCCGGTTTCCGCGGAGGCGCGGTCATGGGGCTGGCCATTGTCGGCAGCTGTCTTCTGGGCTCTTCACTGGTCTACCTGATCTTCCCCTCCAACCCCAACTTCCTTCTGGCCTTCAGCTTCGGCGCAAGCTCTCTGGCACTCTTTGCCAAGGCAGGCGGAGGCATCTTTACCAAAACCGCCGATATCGCGGCGGATCTGACCGGCAAGGTGGAACTGGGCATCCCCGAGGACGACCCCAGAAATCCCGCCGTCATCGCCGACAATGTGGGTGACAATGTAGGGGATGTGGCAGGCATGGGGGCTGATCTTTTCGACTCCAATGTCGCCGCCATCGCCGCGGCCCTGGTCCTGGCACTGGACCTCAACCAGATCCCCCTCATCTTCATGCTCTCCGCCATGGGCCTTTTGGCCTCCATGGCCGGGGTGCTGGTCTCCAACGTCAAGGAAGGAGGCAGTCCCGGCCGCGCGCTTAATCGAGGCACCTACATCACGACCGGTCTTTTTTTGATCTTCACCCTGATCTGCAGCCTGGTCTTCAAGTTTGAGCTCCGCCTCTGGGGCGCCGCCATGGTCGGCCTCCTGGCCGGGACTGTCATCGGCTTTTCGTCTGAACTTTTTAC
>JAAZFK010000050.1 GCA_012511735.1 Clostridiaceae bacterium
AAGTCTTGCTTGAAATAATATCGGCAACGGCCCGGTCAATGTCAGCACTCCGCTCGATGAAGGCAGGGACATTTCCGGGGCCGACCCCGAAGGCCGGCTTGCCCGAACTGTAAGAGGCCTTGACCAGGTCGGAGCCACCCGTCGAAAGGATCACAGAGGTCAGACGGTTGGTCATCAGCTCATGGGTTGCTTCACGGGTGGATACGCTGAGGCAGGCGATAAGCCCCTCGGGCGCTCCCGCTTTTACTGCTGCTTCCGTGACGACCCGTGTCGTCTCCCGGGAGCACTCAATCGCCCTGGGATGCGGTGACATAACGATGCCGCAACGGGCCTTGACCGCGATGATGGTTTTGAAAATGATGGTGGAAGTGGGGTTGGTTGTCGGGATGATGCCCGCGACAACGCCCATTGGCTCAGCGATCTCAACAATTCCGGCAGCTGTATCCTCCCGGATGACGCCGGCGGTTCTCATGTCCTTGATGTAGTCCCAAACCGCCCGGCTGGCGAATTGGTTTTTCGCGATCTTATCTTCCACCCGGCCGATCCCGGTCTCCCGGACGGCAAGTTCAGCCAGAGATTCGGCGTGTTGATAGGCTGCCTCAACCATGGCCTGGGTAATGGCGTCGACTTTTTCCTGAGAAAAGCCGGCAATCACTTCCTGTGCGCTGGAGGCTTGCTTCAGAAGATCCCTGGTTTCTTGAATAGAAAAGATATCTTTATCGAGATGATCCATTTTGCTTATCCTAGTAACTGGACGGGGCTGCCTGCGAGGAAATACCCTTGACGATATCAATACCCGAACTGGTACCGAGTCTGGTCGCTCCTGCCTTGATCAGGCGATCCGCGTCTTCCCTCGTCTTGATGCCGGTCGATCCTTTGACTTCCATGCTGGATCCAACAGTCTTTTTCATCAGCTGAATATCTTCAGGTGTTGCGACTCCGACCGCCATTCCCGTACAAGTTTTGACGAAGTTGGCCCCCGCGTTTTTGGCCAGGAGACAGGCTTTGATTTTTTCCTGTTCGGTCAGAAGGCCCGTTTCGATTATGACCTTGACAGTTGCCTGGCCCGCGGCAGCGTCGACAACTCCCTTAATGTCCCTGGACACCAGATCATAATCGCCATCCTTGAGGGCTCCGATATTAATGACCATGTCCACTTCATCCGCGCCGTTGGCGATCGCATCCCGGACTTCTGCCGCTTTGACAAAGGGCGTTGTTGCGCCAAGCGGGAATCCGATGACTGTACATACCTTGACCGGGCTACCCTTCAGGAGCTCTTTGGCGAAGCTGACATGGGTCGGATTGATGCATACTGAGGCGAACTCGTATTCGCGCGCCTCCTTACAGAAGCGTTCAATCGTCGACCTGGTGGTGTCAGGTTTCAGAACAGTATGATCAACATATTTGGCGTATTCAGCATTGTATCCGGAAGTCGTTCCGAAAAGCGCTGAGCCTGTCTGTTCTCCCAGTTCTTTCATTACCTGACGGGTAATTTCTTCGATTAGACGGTCTAACTCCATTTATTCTCACCTTCCCTGTATAAAATCAATCATACAAACGGAGCGTATCCTCCGTGCTTACAACCTCATCAACGATGCCTGCAATCGCGATATCGACCGGCGCCAATGAGGGTGTTTTTGACACCTGCCTGGCTGAGCCACCTTCCGCGATTGCGATTACCAGATCTCCTTCTCCGCTTCCCACCGCATCCACTGCCAACAATTCATCACCATCCGGTCTGCCTTTCAGATCGATCGGCTGAATCAGGAGCAGTTTTTTCCCTACCAGGTTCTCGTTCTTCTGGGTCGCGACCAGATTTCCGATGACTCGCGCCAAAATCATGCCGTTCGCTCCTTCGAAGCTTGGGGGACATGAATGGAATCGACGATACCGATCACACCGGCGTCGACCGGCACATCCGGAATCTCAAGGGGCATGGCGCCTTCCTTGCTTCTGGCATAGAAGACTGTCTCACCGTAGCCCGCGCCGATCGTGTCAACGGCGACAAGAGGAGATCCCTTGTCTTCGCCGTTGCTTCTAATCGGCTGGATGACCAAAAGCTTCACACCGGTCAAACGTTCGTCCTTGTCGGTGGCGACAACACTTCCTATGATTCTCGCAAGATGCATGGCAAGCCTTCCAGTTCGTTATTTGTGTTTATCAAAGACCCTTCGGCCTTCGATATCGATATAATCAACGATGGCCATAATGGCCGCGTCAACCGGCGAATTCTGCGTCAGATGGGTCTGCCTGGCCGAACTGCCTCCGACCACCAGAACGATCTCAGAAACTCCTGCGCCAACCGTATCGATGGCGACCGCCGGTTTGCCTTCCTCTTTCAGATCAAGCAGGCTGACCGGCTGCACGACCAGCAGTTTCCTGCCGTTGAGTTTTTCATCTTTGGTCGTACAGACAACCGTTCCTACAATCCTGGCCGCGTACATAAACTTGCCTCCTTACCGGCTTTGTCTTCAGGCAAAGCTGGAAGTTTCCAGCCACTGATCAAACAAATTCCTGTTTACCAGATACCTTGAATCTTCTTTTTGCCAGAGCTTGGCAATCTCGGGCGCCAACTTCTTGGGAGATTGATAAAAAGCATCGATTGATCCTCCCGCCATATGGGGCGTGAGCGTGATGTTATCCAGCGTGACGAGCGGGTAATCAATACCGGGAGGCTCCACATCAAAAACATCCAGGGCGGCACCCGCCAATTTGCGGTCTTTAAGAGCCCGGTAGAGAGCCTGCTCATTGACCAGCGCGGACCTTGATGTGTTGATCAGGTAGGCGGAAGGTTTCATGAGCGCAAGCAGGCGGTCGTCAATCATGCCCTCAGTATCCGGGGTCAATCTGACATGCAGCGACACGAAATCTGATTGCTTCATCAGGTCTTCGAGCTCTACAAGCGTGACGTAGTCGGGGACCTGGGACGCGAAGGGATCATAACCAATGATCTTCATGTCAAACCCGGTCAACCGTCGGGCGACCTTGAGTCCGATCTCTCCAAGCCCGACCAGGCCGACGGTCTTGCCGGGCAGGTCAGGTATTTGAGCGGTGTTGGGATATTCGCGGATCCAGCGGCCTTCTTTCAGACCCAGATGACCTCTGGCGATATTCCTGCATTCGGCAATTAAAAGCCCTACGGTAAAGTCAGCGACAGCGTCCGCGTTACGACCGGGTGTATTGTAAACCAATATTCCCTTCGAACTGGCGTATTCCGTGTTGATGTTCTCGTAGCCCGACCGCAGGATACCAATCACTTTGAGATTAGGGCACTGGTCGATCACCTTGCGGTTGATGGGACAAAACTGAGTGATGATGATATCTGCGTCACGGACGGCTTCCATAATGTAATCAGGCGGATCATAGGCATCACTTCCGCCGTTTTCGACCATGAGGTTGACATGCTGCAACTCGGTATGGTCCTTCAGCTCCCAATCGAGTACCTCAACATCAACGCCCAAGGCTTCCAGGGATTGGAATCCTTCTTTGATAAAGCGTTTTGGAATGAACAAATCTCCAATTCCGACTAGTTTCATGACCTCTCCTTACGGTTTCAGAACGATTTTGACCGCGCTTCCTTCTTTGATGATGTCCATGGCTCTGTGGAAATCTTCCATGGGTAAGCCGTGGGTGATGAGCGGTCTGTAGGCATCCGGATCCTGCCTGAGCAGCCGGACAGCTTCTTTTACATGTTCCACGGTTGAATCAGACGTCCCATATACAATCAA
>JAAZFK010000051.1 GCA_012511735.1 Clostridiaceae bacterium
ACTCAGTGGCTGGCTTGCGCCTGGGAGAAACCCTCATTAACAGCGGCGGTACCGCACAGGATTCACACCTGTTTCCCTTGGCCTGGACTTATCTCAATTGTCTTTTCATGGTAAGGGCAGCAAGCTCCCTTGTCAACGGATCTCCCGCGACTCAATTAATGGTATGTGTGAACCTGGCTACCTTGGTCAGGGTATCCTGAACAGGGCAATTGCGTTCGACGAAGGCGATGTAGGCCTCAATTTCCTCGGGCGTATTGTCGGCCTCGATGAAGAAATGAGAGCGGATCTCGGAAAAACCGATTTTGGCCTCCTTGTTGATCCCCAGGAAGCCGTCAGGATCCAGGTCCCCTTCGACTTCGATGCGGACTGACTTGAGGTTGATCTTGTATTTCTTGACAAAAGCCCGGATGACGATGCTCTTGCAGGCGGCGAGCGACCCCAGCAGGGCCTCCACCGGATTCATACCCGTATCCGTGCCTCCCAGATCAACCGGCTCATCCAGGGTGATCTCAAAATCCCGCGACAACACCTTGGTGGCCAGTCCCTCTTTCGCTTCCGCAACTGCTTTAAAAACTACATTTGCCATGTCAATATCCTCCTTATTGGGGTCATAGTCTAAGCAGAGTCTATGCCTGTCATCCGGCTTTCACAAGTACCGTAAGACATGAAACAGGATCGACTTTTCGGGGCATAAAACTGCTTGGGTGACTTGCAACATGGACGATCCATCTGTGATGATTAAATGAGCAACTCCAACAATTGTTCCTTCAGTGATGACAGATCATTTTCAATAATCTCCCATATGAGGATAAGGTTGACCCCTTCGTAATCGTGGACAATTCGATTCCGCAAACCTCTAACTTTAAACCATGGAATATCTTGGTGACGGGTTAAAAATGTCTTTTCAAGTTTATTAACGAGTTCTCCTATTTGGCTCAGATTAAATACGCAGGCTTCAACCATCATGTCGTTGCGTTTAAATTCCGCATATTCAATATTCTGAGTGTAATCAAATATCGAATCGATACAGCTAATCATTCTTTGAATTATCTTCTGATTTTTCATAGATGACGATACCTTTCTTTTCGATTTCTCGTAGAATCTCAGAATCTGATTCAAGATGAGAGCTGTCGAACAAATCAATTTCTATGTCTAATAAGTTCACAAGCTGCTCAAGAAGTCCTACGAAATCAAGACCTTTTAGCTGCCCATTCGTATCAATGTATAAGTCGAGGTCGCTTACACTTGTCGGAGTTCCATTTGCATAAGAACCGAATAATATAGCTTTTTTCACGGGATAATTGCTGAAAACAGGTATCATCTTTTTACCTATGTTTTCAGCTGTCATGACAGGAGAAATCATCAAGGCAACCTCCTCAACCATTTGATCCGTTTACAAGTTAATTGTACCCCATATTTTTTGGAATAGATTTGCGGATACTTCCGATGTCAATCAATTATGCGAATAATCATGTGTTAGCGAGAGAGACAAACAGTCAAAAGATCAGTCGAAAACTGAGCGGACCAGACCTACTAGCAAAAACAGGTCATCCTGGTCGGCGATCGCGAAAATGAAGGGGCGGTTGAAGTCAATCAGATAGGGAGGAAACTTTTGATCTCCTCTTGATTCGGACTGCCAGTCAAAGCTTGTGACTTGAAGCA
>JAAZFK010000311.1 GCA_012511735.1 Clostridiaceae bacterium
CCATAATCTCACCTACTGGCAAGCCGGCCCTTACCTGGCGGCGGGACCCTCCGCTGCCAGTTACATGGGGGGCATCAGGCGCTGTAATCCTTCTTCGCTTGAAGACTGGCTGGAGCAGGTGGAAGACGCGGGAGAGGGCCCCTTCGGGGAGATTTCAATCGAAGAAAAAGTCCATGAAGCATCGGCCCGCGTTGAGACCATGATCCTGGGGCTCCGCCTGCTGGAGGGTGTCACACGTTCCCGGTTCATGGAACGCCATGGACTTGACTACGATCAGGTGTTCGGTGACCGGCTCCGTTCACTTGAAGCGCGGGGCCTGCTTAGCTGTGAAGAGTCCCGGGTCCGCCTGACGGAAAAAGGGCTCGATTTCGCTGATCTTGTCTCCCGTGAATTGCTCTGACAGCGGTTCTGGCAAGAATTCCGATTATTTTCACTTCTTTGTCACTTTCGTCACACCCCTTTGATTGACAGCCTTACACGGAGGTGTTAAAGTCGTATTAGCACTCGACGCGCTCGAGTGCTAATACTTGAAAGGGACGATTTCATGGACGAGCGCAAGAAGCAGATCCTCAAGGCGATTGTGGACGATTATGTCGAAACGGCCGAACCGGTCGGATCCAAGTCGCTCGTCGAGCGCCATCAGCTCAAGTATTCGTCTGCGACCATCCGCCATGAGATGGCGGAGCTCGAGGAAATGGGTTATTTGGAAAAACCCCACACCTCTGCCGGCAGGATGCCTTCGGATTTGGGTTACCGGGCCTACGTGGACAATATGCTGTCACTGCCTGAGATCTCCCACAAGGAAGCCGAGGGGATCCGCGATTTTCTTCTGAAAAACCTGGACGAAGCCAGGGAATTGATCGAACGGGCAGCGGAATACCTGGCCGGCAAGACCAACTACCTGTCGGTTGCCCTGTCGCCGCAGTACTCGGATTCCAGTCTGGAGCAGATCAAGATCATGATGATTGAGCCCGGCAGGGCGATTGTGGTGCTGGTGCTTTCTGCCGGTGTTGTCCATGACCGCCTGATCCGGATTCCTGCCATGATTGACGAGAAGCAGCTGAGCAGCATTGGCCGCGCGGTCGAGCGTTGCCTGGCCGGCAAAAAGCTGGACGATATAACTCTCGTCACCATTTCATCAGCAGCCGGGGAGACGGGACTTCCTGAAGCCCTGGACAACCAGGTGCTTTTTGAGGCTTACGTGGCCATCAAACAGACCGAGAAGATCGAGATCTTCATGGATGGCAGGCATCACCTGCTCAATCAGCCCGAATTTCGGGATCTGGATCGCGCCAATCGTTTTTACAAAGCAGTTCACCAGGAGCAGATGGTTGCCGGCTACATGATGGAGATGAAGCAGGCTCAGGAGGAGCAGCTGGCACAAGGCTGCGACTGGGACCTGGATTGCCTCGAAGCGGTTGAAAGTGAAGAGGAGTCAGCTCTTTCAGTACGGCGGACCAGACCCTCCTACATGGTCCGCATCGGACAGGAGATTGCCCTGGAAGGCATGGAGGATATGTCTTTTATCACGACTACCTATCGGATCGGACAGAAAATTTCCGGTCAGATCGGCGTGATCGGGCCAAAGAGGATGCAATACGGCAAGATCATCTCTCAGATCAGCTTTGTCAACAAGGCCCTGATGGAAGCTGCCGGAGAACATTACGGGCGCCAGGATCAAGATTCAGGGATGTCCGGTCAAGAAGAGAAACGAACAGAGGGACAGTCATGAGCGATCGAAAAGAAAAATCAAAGAAGAGTGAATCCGCCCCCGTGGAACCGGCGGAGGAATTCGAAGTGACCGTGGAAACAGAAGGGGAAGGAGCAGAGGAGAAACTGCCCGAAGATGAGTTGCGGGAGTTGAATGACCGTTACCTTCGTGTCTGCGCTGACTTTGATAACTTCAGAAGGCGGACCCGGCTGGACAGGGCAGCAGGCTATGAGGAGGGCATCATTGAGTCAGTCCGGGCCCTCTTGCCTGTGGTCGACAGCATCGACGGTGCCGTCAAGGCTGCCGGGGACTGCGTGACAGATGAGACCCGTGAGTACGCGGAGGGCGTGAGCCTGATCGCCCAGCAGTTGGCGGAGGCCCTGAAAGCCCTCGGCGTGACGGAGATCGATGGCGAGGGATCTGCATTTAATCCCGCCCTTCATCAAGTGGTCATCCACGGTGAAGATGAAGAGCTGCCCGAGAACCATGTCATCGAGGTCTACCAGAAAGGCTACCGCAAGGGGGACCGCGTGATCAGGCACAGCATGGTCAGGGTGGTCAACTAAAGCCATGACGTGAAAAAAACAACTGACGGTCCCGGCCTGCCGTGCCGGTACGGGGCTGATTTGGGAGAAGGCGCGGAAATAATGAATCAGTTTTATGAAAAGAGGGAAAGAAGATGAGCAAAATAATTGGTATTGACTTGGGAACGACCAACTCGGTCGTATCGGTCATGGAAGGCGGCGAACCGGTTGTCATCGTTAACGCGGAAGGCAGCCGTACCACACCATCGGTTGTCGCCTTTACAAATACAGGGGAGCGCCTGGTGGGGCAGATCGCCAAGAACCAGGCCCAGAAAAATCCGGAGCGCACCATCATGTCGATCAAGCGTGAAATGGGCACGGATCATACGAACACCATCGACGGCAAGTCCTACAC
>JAAZFK010000052.1 GCA_012511735.1 Clostridiaceae bacterium
AATGCTTGACAAGGTTAGCTTGCATAATTATCATTGGTTTACGTATCCCCAATGTGGGATGTGATCATCGTTCACGACTTCGTGAAAGACGAATCTCTCTTTTCGCTTTTCGGGAAGAGAACAAACATCCGGAAACATCCGGGTGAAACAATTGGAGGAAGACTATGACCAAGAAGATTCTCGTGGCTTTGCTTGCCGTGATGTTGATTCTCTCTGTCGTCGCCTGCGATCGCGGTGGTAAGGAACCCGCCGGAGGCGATTACAAGATCGGCGTCTACACAGGTACGGTCTCACAGGGTGAGGAAGAGTACCAGGCCGGCCAGAAAATGAAGGAGCGTTACGGTGATAAGATCGTCACCGGAACCTACCCCGATAACTTCTCATCTGAAGTTGAGCAGGTCATCCAAGGCGTGCTGCAGCTGGCCTCGGACGAGAAAGTAAAAGCCATCGTATTTGTCCAGGCGGTCCCCGGCGCGGCGGCGGCCATTGACAAGGTAAGAGAAGATCGTCCCGACATGCTTTTTGTCGCGGGCGTCTGCGCGGAGGACCCCGAAGTAATGGCGGCCAAAGCTGACGTCAACCTGCTGGTTGATGAGATCTCCATGGGACATACCATTCCCGAGGAAGCTGCCCGCATGGGAGCGACGCGCTTCGTCCATATCTCATTCCCGCGTCACCTGGGTTATACAACCATTGCGACCCGCCGTCAGATCATGATCGATACCTGTGAAAAACTTGGTATCACGTTTGAAGACCTCGAAGCACCCGACCCGACCGGTGATGCCGGCATCTCCGGCGCTCAGCAGTTCATCCGGGAAGATATCCCCAAGAAAATCGCTGAGTACGGACCCGACACCGCCTTCTTCTCAACCAACTGCGGCCTGCAGGAACCCCTGATTCAGGAGATCCTCAAAGGCGGGGCCATCTATCCGCAGCAGTGCTGCCCCAGCCCCTACCACGCCTACCCCGCCGCCCTGGGTGTTGACCTCGAAGGTCATGAGGGTGACGTCAAATACATGCTCCAGTCCATCAAGGACAAGCTGACCGAGGCCGGACAGGAAAGCCGTATGTCGACCTGGGGTGTCCCCATCAACATGCTGATGCTGGAAGCGGGCGTTGAGTACGCCATCGAGTTCTGCGAAGGCAAGTTCACAGAGCGCCACGACAAGGCCGCCCTCGAACGCGCCATCAAGAAAGTGTCCGACGATTACAAGGCGGGCGAAATCAAGATCAGCAACTACGTGACTGAAGATGGCAAGGAGCTGGATAACTTCTACATGCTGCTCGCCCCCTTCGTGGACTTCAGCAAGCCGATCGACTAGCGTCCATTCGGTGAACGCATCAATGTTGTTTCGCTGAGGCTAGAGCGCGCCGGCTCCGAACAGGAGTCGGCGCGTTTTTTTAGAAGGAATCATCTTCCAGGGGCGGATAGAAGGAGAATAAAATGGACGGGCCACCGATTTTGTCCATGAAAGGGATAAGTAAGGAGTATTTTGGCAACCGGGTATTAAAGGATGTCGATTTAGTGGTCGGCCCGGGCGAAATTCACGCCCTGGTCGGTGAAAATGGCGCCGGCAAGTCGACTTTGATGAATATACTGTTCGGCATGCCCGTCATTCATACGACAGGCGGTTTTGAGGGTGAAGTGGAGATCGCCGGCCAGGCGGTCAAGATCATGAACCCGCACGAGGCCATGGATCACGGCATCGGCATGGTACACCAGGAATTCATGTTGATCCCCGACTTTACCATCGCGGAGAACATCAAGGTGGGCCGTGAAATCGGGACGCCGACCGTCTTTTCCAAAATCCTCGGACCATCCATGGATATCCTTGACAGGGAAGCGATGAGCCGCGACGCGAAAAAAGCCCTGTCACGGATTGGCATGAATATTGAGGATTACGTCAAGGTCGCCGGACTCCCGATCGGCTACAAACAATTTGTTGAGATCGCGCGCGAAATCGATAAGACGGGGATCAAACTCCTGGTCTTTGATGAACCGACGGCCGTGCTGGCGGAAAGTGAGGCCGAGCGCCTGCTGGAGATCATGAAATTGATTGCCGACCAGGGTATCGCCATCATCTTTATTACCCACCGTCTTGACGAAGTCATGGCGATCGCCGACAGCCTGACCATTTTACGTGACGGGGAACTGGTCGAACGTTCCTCGACCCGTGACATGACTGTGGTCGAGATTGCCGCTAAGATGATCGGCCGCAAGGTTGAGCGCCTGGTCGACTTGGGAGATACCTGTCGCGTATGTGATCAGGAAAACGTCGCGCTCGAGCTGAACAATTTCAGCGTTGACATGCCCGGCGAACAGGTCAAGGGCATGAACGCTTCCGTTTACAAGGGAGAGATCTTTGGATTCGGCGGCCTGGCCGGCCAGGGGAAAATCGGCATCATCAACGGCATCATGGGACTTTTCCCGGCTGAAGGCGATGCCCTTGTCTTCGGCGAAAAACTCCGGCTGGAACGGCTGGGGGACGCGCTGAAACATGACGTGGCTTTTGTGTCCGAGGATCGCCGGGGCGTGGGACTTCTTCTCAATGAGTCCATTGAGCGCAACATCGTCTTTTCTGCCATGCAGGTCCACAACCAGTTTTTGCGACGGATCGGGCCCATGAAGATGATCAACCGCAAAAAGGCCAAAAAACACGCCATCGACATGATCAAGCTGCTCGATATCCGCTGTACGGGGCCCCAGCAGAAGACAGGCAGCCTGTCCGGCGGCAACCAGCAAAAAGTTTGCCTGGCCC
This sequence comes from Clostridiaceae bacterium, assembly GCA_012511735.1. GTDB lineage: Bacteria > Bacillota > Clostridia > Saccharofermentanales > DTU023 > UBA4923. The sequence continues at coordinate 2,760 of JAAZFK010000052.1, forward strand.
GCGCGCTGACCTTGAATCCCAAGATTCTCGTAGTGGCGGAGCCGACCCGTGGCATTGACATCGGGGCGAAAAAGCTTGTCCTGGAGCACCTGGTCAAGATGAACGTCGACGAGGGGATGACCATCGTCATCATCAGTTCGGAATTAGTCGAATTACGCTCCATATGTGACCGGATCGCCATTGTTTCAGAAGGGAAAGTAGAGGAAATCCTTCCACCTGACGCTTCTGACGCGGCCTTTGGCCTGGCCATGTCCGGCATGTCGCTTGCCGGGGTTGAGGGGGAGGTCAAAGATGAGTAACGCGAAACAAACAATCCAGCGCATTGGCTGGCCGCGACTGATCATCGCCCTGTTTTTCATTTTACTGATCGTTGTGTCGCCCTTCATGGGCTTGAAACTGTCTGACGTATTCAGCGATGTCCTGAGACGCTGGTCCATGTTCGGCATTCTGATTCTGGCCATGGTACCCGGTGTTCAAAGCGGGATCGGCCTGAACTTTGGTGTGTCGCTGGGAATCGTCGCCGGCCTGATCGGCAGCACAACGGCCATCGAGCTATCCTTCCAGCACGGTTCACCCCGTCCCTGGACGGATCTGGGTTTCGCGCTCCTCATCGCGATCCCCATCGCCGCCTTGCTGGGCCTGGTTTACGGCATGCTGCTCAACCGGGTCAAGGGATCGGAGATGACGGTGTCGACCTATGTCGGCTTCTCGGTCATCGCCCTGTCCAACATTGTCTGGCTCTTGCTGCCTTACAAGTCAGGCGTGCTGATCTGGCCCATCGCGGGCGAGGGCATGCGTAACACCATCAATCTGGAGGAGAGCTTCGGCGGACTGCTCAGCAATCCCGCGGTTGTCGAAAAGATGCCGACCGCGCTTCGCTGGCTGGCCTTTGAAGTGGGTGGGGTTGTCGTGCCTTTCGGTATGATCCTCTTCTTTCTTTTCATGTGCCTGGCGGTCTGGCTTTTCCTGAGGAGCAAAAAAGGAATTGCCATGAGCGCGGCGGGCGAAAATGAACTGTTCACCCGTTCAAATGCCATTGATGTCAATCAGATGCGGATTCTGGGTACAGTCTTATCCACCGTACTCGGCGCCATCGGCATTATCATGTACGCGCAGGTGTTCGGCTTCCTTCAGCTTTACAACGCGCCGCTCATGATGGGTTTCCAGTGTGTCGCGGCGGTTCTGATCGGCGGCGCCACCACCCGGCGGGCCTCAGTCACCAACGTCATCGTCGGTGCCCTGCTCTTCCAGGGAATTCTGACCACCTCCCTGCCGGTTATCAAACGCTTGATGCCGTCGGGCAGCACTTTGTCGGAAGTCGTCCGGATCATCATTTCGAACGGCATCATCCTCTACGCGCTGTCGAAAACGAAAGGAGGAAACCAGATTGAAAAATAATAATGACATGAATCAATCGGTTGTTTCCCAGCCGGACGTCATCGTGATGCAGCCAGAAACACCCATGCAAAAAACCTTGAGCTGGATCTTTGAGAACAAGGTCATGCTGATGTTCGTCGCCCTCTGCGTGGGGGCTGTTGCCGTGTCCGGCAACACCGTCGGCTTCGTGCTGGGCAATGTCCTGGTCCGGTTCGGGCGAAACGGTTTCACCGTGCTGTCGCTTCTGATTCCGGTCCTGGCGGGCATGGGGCTCAACTTCAGCATCGTGATCGGGGCCATCGCGGCGCAGACAGGCCTCTTCTTCGCGGTTGACTGGGGGTTGACCGGCATGACCGGCATGCTGGTGGCCTTCCTGATCACCACACCCCTGACCATGCTGTTTGGTTTTGGCGTGGGTCGTCTTTTTAACAAGATGAAGGGGGCTGAGATGATCGCCGGCCTGATTCTGGGCTTTTTCGCGGATGGCCTTTACCAGCTCTTCTTTCTTTACATCCTGGGCGGTCTCCTGCCGGTCAGGACCAACAACCTGATCATCCCCGGAGGGATTGGGATCAAGAACACCATTGACCTGACGGGCAACATGAAATACGCCCTGGACCTGGTCAAACTGGTTGACCTTCTGCTGGTGCTGGTCGCTCTGCTGGCTGTCATCGCGGTCATCCAGACCGTGGTGCGGCTGAAAAACAAGCAGTCCCTACCCCTGAAAACCCTGATTCTCCTGGTTCTGGTTGCCCTGGTTTACGGGCTGACCTTTGTGCCGGGACTGAGCGATTATTTCAGGACGGATCGTCTGCCCCTGGTCAACGCCATTGAGATGGGTATGGCCATGGCCATTGTCTATGCCCTGTGGAAGATCATTGCCAACAGAGTGAATCCCGACAAGCGGTTCAAACTGGGGCGTTACCTCATAATTGTGGCGGTGGCAGTCGGGCTCTTCGCCCTGACCTATGTGCCCTTCTTTTACGATGTGATCAAGAGCTCATCAATCGCGGTCCTGCCCTTCGCCCTGATCGCCGGCCTGTGTGTCTTCAACCAGGTTTTCCTGTCGACCAGGCTGGGACAGAACATGCGGACGGTCGGACAGAGCCAGGTCATCGCCAACGCGTCGGGGATCCATGTAGACCGGGTCCGCGTGATCGCCATGATCATGTCGACGGTCCTGGCGGGCTGGGGTCAATTGATCTACCTGCAAAACCTGGGTACCTTCGCGACTTACGGGGCTCACCTTCAGGTGGGTCAGTTCGCCATCGCGGCCCTGCTGGTCGGCGGCGCCTCCGTACAAAAGGCGACCAACAAGCAGGCCATTACCGGCATCATCCTCTTCCACACTCTCTTTATCGTGGCTCCGGAGGCTGGCGCCAAACTGTTTAACAACGCCATGATTGGGGAGTATTTCCGGGTCTTCGTCTCCTACGGCGTCATTGCCCTTTCATTGGCCATGCACGCCTGGCAGCGGAAGAAAAAGCCGGAACTGGAATTGCCCAAATAGAAGCGGATCAGATGAATCCAATCAAAAAAAGCCTTGGGCCGTGAGGACCAAGGCTTTTAAAAGTACGCCCGACATGGGCAACAACTAGGCGGTGGAAGTCCGCTACACGCCTGGCAGTAGGAAGTGTTAGCCGAAGGCAAGGGTGTCCCGCGTGAGCTGGAATCTGAAGGAAGCCTTAGGCAAAACTCTGCGCCGACGAACAGGAATCGGATACAAGGCCGACAAGGTGGGTAAGGTGCCTTTACACACTAAAGCCCAATACTGCACGGAACCGACATCGGTAGATCCGACGGCGATAAGGGGGAAAGTTGTTGTTCTTATTCGGGGAGGTCTCAACGGCGGGGCAACCTGTAGTAACAACGAACGTTGAGACAATATGTAGTGACCCCCGCGATTGTAAGATCGCGGATTTATCCGTAGTCTTAGCTGTAGAAACACAAACAGCGGAGATTACCGCATGCAATGGGAGGTCACTATGAAGAGTATAGTTTTTGTTGGCATGGATGTCCACAAGTCCGGATTCACACTTAGCTGCCTGCAGCCTGAATTATTTATTGAAGATCGTTTCTTCGGCCATATGACGGTCAAACCATCAGCCGGTGAAGTCAAACGTTATTTGGATCGAATCCAGGACCGCTATAAGAAACAAACAGGCGGAGAACTTCGCTTTATCTGCGGCTATGAGGCGGGCTGCATGGGTTATGCGCTCTACCATGATCTGGCGCGACTTGGGATCGATTGTTTCATCTTAGCCCCCACGTCGATGCCCAAGTATCCCGCCAATACTATCAAGACTGACAAAAGGGATTCAGAGCACATCGCTAAATGCCTGGCCTATGGCAACTACAAGTCAGTCTATGTCCCGGATCTGATGGATGAACAAGTCCGGGATTATATCCGGATGCGAAACGATCACAAGGGTGCCCTCAAAGGGCTGAAACAACAGATCAATGCCTTTTGTCTTCGCCTAGGTGCTTCTTATCCATCAGGCCAGAGTAAATGGACGCAAAGGCACTTACGCTGGCTTCAGCAGTTGGAACTTGAATTGATCCACCGTGAAATCCTAGATGAGTACCTCATCACTTATGGCAGCCTGATCAATCGATTGGAGGTCCTAGGGCGACGTATCGAAGAGTTCGCACAGGAGGAGCGTTATCGGGAAGAAGTATCAAAACTTATATGTCTCCTTGGGGTCCAAAGCCTTACTGGCTTGTCCGTCCTGGTGGAGACAGGAGATTTTGCACGATTCAAAAGCGCCTCCCACTATGCTTGCTATCTTGGATTGACACCCGGCGAGCATTCAAGTGGCACACGCATCAAACGCACCCAGATCACCAAGGCGGGAAATAGCCAGGTGCGACGATTATTAATTGAAGCAGCCCAAAGCATTTGCAAGGGGAGGATCGGGTACAAATCCAAGGCCTTGAAGGTACGACAAGCAGGGCCAAGCCCACAGGTTATCGCTTATGCAGATCGGGCCAATGAGCGATTACGACGAAAGTACTATCGGATGATCCATAGTGGCAAGAAACGAAATGTCGCCGTTACCGCAGTCGCACGAGAACTGGCTTGCTTCATCTGGGGGATGATGACAAATCATTTAGATCGCCGCATGGCCGGGCAAACTTGCTTTTAGGAGCGAATGGAAGCGATGGCTATGAATCAAAGATTCAATGAGGGTGTTTTCAAGGGTTTGGGCGAGGTAACAGGTCTGAGCCATTTACGAGACTTCTTTGCTGACACACCCCCTGGTGTGATTCGCGTTTTGAGACTGTAAGGCTCACGGCGGACCATTGACCTGCGGTAAGGCAAAGCCGAATCCGCGTATAACAGAGTGGCCAATGCCGGGACAACTCAGTCGGAACCCTTGAAAACACCTTCGACAGAATGGGATACATCAATAGAGATCGGGTCAATCAAAATTAATCAAATTTACCACTTGACAAGGGTCACTACATAACAGAAGTCAGCAGAGGCCATAGTAGCAGGCAACTGTGAAGGGCCGAACCAACACGAGGTGTGAAGCGACATGAGCGGAACCTTAAGTAGCACCATAAGCTCCAGACAACTCAGTATCTGGGACTGCCTGCGGATGGATAGCGCGGAACGCGAAGAGA
>JAAZFK010000312.1 GCA_012511735.1 Clostridiaceae bacterium
AGGGAATCCGTCCGGTACAGAGACCAGTATAATACCTGGCGCCTGTCGACAGCAGGAAGGACGCGATTCGTTCGATGTCTTCGTCGCTTTCGCGGTCCTCATCCCCCTTGGCCAGATGAAAGCCGCCGATGACGACATCCGGGTAACGCCCCTTAATAGAATGAAAATGTTCCACGATGTTGACGATGCCCCTGTGGGCGCACCCGGAGAAGAGGGTCATCCTGTCGCCCTCTTCGATGACAAGATTCTGTTCATGGGCAAAATCATCGTCTTCCAGCCGTCCCTTCACCTTTTTCATTAGATCACGGTTGGAAGAGGGGAGCGGCGCCTGAGCCATGACCTTGGAGAAGAGGCGGATCCCTCGCGTGATGGTGAAACGGTCTGTGGTGTAAACCAGCTGACGGCGGCCCTCAAGCTGACCATCCAGCCCGATATAGCGGAGACGTCCATTCGATTGCTTCGAAAAAAAGTTACCGAAGGCAAGTGGGTGAACAAAGACCTCCGCCCGGTCGTTAAGCTGGAGGAAGGCCTCCAGTCCCCCGCCGTGGTCGAAGTGGCCGTGGGAGATGATGACAAATTCCACCTCCGACAAGTCAACGCCCATCTTGTCGGCGTTGGAGATGAAAAGAGGACTGGCGCCTGTGTCAAAGAGCAGGCGGCGGTCCAGCGCCTCAATGTAAAGACTCAGCCCATGTTCGCAGCCCAGGGCTTCATCTCTGCTTTTATTTTCGATCAGTACCTGAATCTTCATGGGAGTCCGCCTCCTTTCGGTCTAAGAGCAAAGTCATGGTCCGCTCATAGATTTCTTTCACGGCCGCGCCCGAAGGGCAGTCAAATTCCACGATAGTCCGGCCCTCGTTGATTGCCCGGACGGCCTGAGGATCGAAGGGAATCATGCCGGCAAAAAACAAGTCTTCCTCCCGGCAAAAAGTCCGGATACTTTCAGCGATCTCAGGGTTGGTATCGCTCTTATTCACACAGACAGCAATCCTGGTACCGAACTTGAGAGCAGTATCAATGACCCGCTCCATATCGCTGATCCCTGACAAAGAGGGCTCTGTAACGACCAGGACCATGTCGACACCGCTCAGGGAAGCGATGACCGGACAGCCGATCCCGGGCGACCCGTCAATAATGGCAAAGTCCTGAGCGACTGCCTGATCGCGCATCTGCTTCTTGACTTCCGTGACCAGCAGACCCGACATGCCCCGGCCCATTTTCAGCCGGGCGGTCGAAAAGACCCTCCGCTCATCCTTGTAGAGCATCAAGTGGCCCGAAACTGCCGGCACCATGCTGACGGCTTCGGCCGGGCAGACATAATCGCAGACAGCGCAACCTTCGCAGGCGAAAGGATCGACCTGATAAGTCGTATCGACCCAGATAGCTCCGAATCGGCAGTGTTGCTCACAAAGCCCACACATGGTGCAGGCATCCGGGTCGATCGAAGCGACCGGTAATCCGAAGAAGTCACGGCGGGAAGCCTGGTCCGGCCAGGGAGTGATCAGGTGCAGGTTGGGCGCTTCAACGTCACAGTCGGCATAAGTTAAGGCCTCCGCCAACTTGATGAAGGCGCTGGCCACCGTCGTTTTGCCCGTTCCACCCTTGCCGCTCAGGATCAGGAGCTGCTTCATAAGCTTGCCTCCTCAATCAACCGGGTCAGTAAATTGCTAAAGA
>JAAZFK010000313.1 GCA_012511735.1 Clostridiaceae bacterium
AGATGGCGTGGGCGATCACAATCTCCGGGTCATCCGCCGGCGCGTAACAGACGAAAACTGAATTGGAGATAGGTTCCATTTTCTCATTGTAAGACTCAGCCGTCCCCGTCTTACAAGCGACCCGAACAGGAAAATCATGCAGGAGAACCCCGGTCCGGTTGCCTCTGTCCTTGGACAAGCCCACCATGGCCTCCCGCAGGCTGATCACGTTCAAAGGGTCCAGGCCCAGCTCAACCAACTCGATCTGTTCAGCCACCATCACCTCACCTTCGGGCGAGACAATTTCTTTGATCAGGTGGGGGGTGGGTAAGGAGTTGGTGGCCAGGCCGGCAATGGCTCTGGCCATTTGGAGCATGCTGTAGCTGTTGTAGAACTGGCCGATGGAGGTCTGGCAGGTATCGGCCACGAACCATGTCTGATCTTCCGGCCGCGCGTTGAGCTGTTCTTTCACCGCCCGCGAAGGGCGCACACCGGCAGTCTCTGATGAAATGTCGAGACCGGTGGATTCCCCCAGGCCCAGAGTTTTCGCGAATTGACTGATCCGGTCGATTCCGGTCTCGACACCGATCTGGTAAAAGTAGAGGTTGCAGGAAGTGACGATGGCCCGGGTCAGGTCAATGGGGCCGTGCCATCCATAGCAGCGCCAGACAAAGCCTCCAATTTCTTCGACGCCTCGGCACACCAACTGATTGCGATAAGGCGTAATCACCTCCGCTTCGAGCGCGGCCATGGCGGTCACGGGTTTGAATGTTGATCCGGGCGTATAGGCCTCTGAAATGCCCCTGTTAAGGAGTGGCCGGTATTCCGTGTCCGTCAGCAGGTCGTTTACACGTCGCGCCGCCTCGGAATCCTCAAATTGATAAACAAAATCAGCAGGATCATAATCAGGGTAATTGGCATTGACCAAAACGGCCCCCGTTTTGGCGTCAAGCACAATGACACATCCGCCGGGCGCTTCCATTTGCCTGTCTTTGTGGGTTCCCCCCCGAAACTCCATAATCTTGGTTTCGAGCTCCTGCCGGGCGAGCTTTTGCATATTCATATCGATGGTCATCTTGACTTCATTGCCCGAAACCGGTGGCACAGAGACCTCGCCCGGGAAGGTCACCGGATTGGCAGATTCCCCGCTGTACCAGGAATCGAGGGTCATGGTACCCGCCACTCCCCGCAGGTAGGGTTCCGCCGCCTGTTCAATCCCGGTCTTCCCGATCAAATCGTTGATGGAATAGCCGGCTGTCTTGAGACGGTTGTATTCCACCTGAGAGATGCTGCCGATATAACCCAGGGCATGACCTACATATTCACTCTCCTGAGTGTATCGCCTCTCATAGTGCTTGGTGACGGTGATCCCCGGATATTTGTAGTTTTGTTCAATCAGCCTTGCTGATAATCCCTCGGGCACCGAATTCGCCAGAGTGACCGGTTGTCCGCTCACGAAAAGCCAGTTGTTCTCGAGCAGGAGATAACGTAGCTGCATGATGAGGAAAGCCTCCCCATCCGTGTAAAGCCGGCTGCCGGACGCCCGGTCGGGTTCGATCCTGAAATAGACATCGAGCAGGTATTCATAAAATTCGTTTGGATCTTCACGGACCGTGCGGCGTTTCTGACTTTCTGTCGTTGCCTTGTCCCGGGCGACCATGTTGAATAAATCCTTGTCTGTCTGCCAATATTCAATCTCTTCCAGTGGTTGCCGAAAGACAAAACTGAGAGACTCCTCCGTTTCCAGGAGATTGACAGACCGCAGATCCTGCGGCAGATCGAACCATCTCAGCAGAGGGCTATTGAAGTCACATCGATATTCATCGAAAAGGACAGCCAGGTCCAGAAGGAAGCGATTGAGCTGATCGTTGCTCATCCGGGTGGACACCAGCTCGACACGGTTCACGGTGTCGGATACAGCCAGAGGGATCCCGTTGCGGTCCACGATGTCACCGCGCGGCGCGGAAAGACTGATCTCACTCATTTTGCCGACCGTCTCCACCACGTATTCCTCCTGGCTTCCGAAAAGTTGAAGGGAGCCGGTTCGAGCCAGGATAAGAAGGAGAACCAGGGCAACCAGCCCGGTCAGAAGTACGAACCGCCTGTCTCCTGACGGGAGAATCGGACGGCGCTTGCGGTCTGTCTTCCTGAAAGTAAGGGCAGGCAGGAAAGAAGGTCTGGCTGATCCGGGGGAACCGCTATGATCAACCATCGATGACCTCTTTTGCTGTTGCAGTCAAATCGGGTTCGGCTTTCCGCGATCCCGGCACATAAAAGGCCAGAAAGAGGTATGCGGATAAAATCAGCGCACCGGCCAGGTTGGCCAAAAGCTGTCCCGGCAGTCGCAAAAAATAGGTCTTCAGCAGGATTGATAAAACTGTTGATCCCTGGCTCAGCGGGATCAACCAGCCAAAGAGTGTCATGACTCCGTCATGGATGATGGTCCCGCCCAGTACGAGGAGGCCGCCCCAAATGAGGTAATTCTTCCAGCCATCCCTGGCAAGCCGGTTACCGAGCAGGCCGAGGATCATCCCTGCCAGCATCCCGGATCCATAGCCCCGACCGGCCGCAAAGTCGCGAATGAAGCCCGCGGTAAGCCCCAGGACAAAACCGTCGTAGCCAGGCGTCCAAAGAGCCGCCAGGGCCGGGAAAAGTAAAAGGAAATCCGGCGCGGGCAAGGGACTTTTCACGGACAAATGGAGCTCCAGAAGACTGAAGAAAATGAGCCCGGGTCCATAGACTGCCAGGCGTCTTTGCAAGGTCATCTCACGATTCATGATCCGGCTCCGTCAGGATGAAGACATAGGCCATCTGCTCAAAATCAGCTGCAGGTTGCACCTTACAGGACATGGTCAGACCGCTTCCATCCGTCACGATCTCAACGACGATCCCGATCAGGATCCCTTCAGGGTAAATCCCGCTTTCGCCTGAAGTGACCAGGCGATCGCCCACTTTGACCGGGATGCCTTCCGCGATATGATCAGCCAGGCAAAGTCCTTCACTCTGCAGGGCCAAATCACCCCGGACACGGAAGGAAGAGCGGTAAGTGCCTTCGACGTGGGCGCTGACGGCGAAGGCTTCATGGAGCAGGGGCAGAATCTTACTGGAGGACAATTCCGTTGAATGGATCCGTCCGATCAGGGCCATGTGTTGGTCAACCACCGGCAAGGTCTCATTGCCGGAAGTCGTGATTCCCTGCAGCCTGCCCGCCTTAACCCGGATCAAATCAAAGGCCGGCCCCAGCTCCCGGTTGAGAATAGCGGCCCCGTGAATACGTTTATCCTCGAATGCGGTCGTCAGATGCAGTGCTTCTTTCAACTCATCATAGGCTTCCAACTTATTTTGATTCTGGAGGATCTCCAAGTTTAAATCCGCCATCTCATCTTCCAGCCTGCTGATTCGCTCTTTCAGTTTCTTGTTGTCGCTGACCGCGCTGAAGTAAGCGCCGAAAGTTGATAAACCCTTTTGGAATCCGGTCACCACCGGGTCGAAGACCTGGCCGAAGTAATCGCCGATGCGCGAACGGGTCGTTCCCGGCAAGGTGGTCAGGATGAGCGCGGCAAGGAGCGCCACGGTGACCAGAACAATTAGCATAACCCTCGGGCCACGACGTTTCACAGATAAAGGGCTCCTTTCACAGATGATCCACC
>JAAZFK010000314.1 GCA_012511735.1 Clostridiaceae bacterium
CATTGAAGCAGAATTTAAACAGACTTTGGAAGGGCTTCCCACCCTGCAAAATGCTGTCAAGGCCGCCGGACAAGCCAATGCCGGACGAATCCGGCGTGCCCAGGCATTGGCCCAGGCGCCTTCGTCGCGCCAGGGCGATTACCAGTTCAGCCAGGAGGAGGTGATGCCTTTTGTCTGATTTGAACCGCGATATGGTGAATGGCTACCTGACTATTTTCAAAGATTATCAGCCCATGCATCCGGATCTGCAGGCTCAGGTGGACGATTTGGGTCGGCGCATGTATGCCCTGGCGGACTCCCACTCTGACCCTATGACCTTTTTCCAGGCTTTCTCAGAATCGGGCCTTCAGGAGGACTATTCGGCCTTGATGAGCAAGATCGTCATGGCCAACATGGGAACGGCAGCGGCTGATGGCACGGTCAAAACCGACTACAGTGACAGTCCCGCGCCCGAACCGATGTCCGTCCGTCAATACCTGGATCAATACCGGATCCCCTATGAGGAAGTGAAAAAGGCAGGTTACCGCAAACGGGCGGAGAAAGCTTATAAAGATCTCTTTGCGCTTGCTGATGAGACGGAGGACATGCAGGAGGCGCAACTTCGAATCGAAGAGGAACGACTCTTGTGGAAACTGGTCAAAGAGGATAGTCTGGATCTCTTCCAACCCATCCTGGAAGCCATGGATCCCCTCCAAGCTGAAAGCATCCCCCTGGAAAAACATGTGGAAGTCTACAGGGAATCGGATGGCGACGAAGCTCTGACCTACGGGCTGGAAATCCTGGAGGGCCAGAAGACGGCTCTGCTCGGCCGGGCACTGTCACGGGTTCATCTGACTGTTCTTTTGGCGGGCCTTCTCATGGACTATGGCGCCAACAAGCTGACAGCCCAACAAAGCGGAGGCCAGGGATCGACGGGTCAAAAGGCCCTGAAGCAAATGATCGCCTTGCGTCAGGCCGCCCGGCACTGCCTGGACCTGATTCGGCGCGATTTCGACATGACCTTTGCCGACCTGATCCGGGAACCCGGCCTCATGATCTGGCTTCTGGTTCCACAAAACACTGATGAACTGGGCAGACATAAAGTGACGCTCCACCCGCAGAATATCCAGGCCATGGAAGACCTGGTTCTGGAGATCCAGTCCGATTTATCCACCCTGGATCTCTTGCAAAGGGAGAACGATCCGGTCATCTGGTATGCCCTGATAGGGGCCCAGGGCCGGGCTTACCAGGAAAAAGCGGAAAGCTTGGCACAGAACTCCAATGCCTCCCTGACCTATTACCGCTACAAGGCAAGCCTGGACCAGGCGGGAGCAGCTCATCTGCCAAAAAAAGAGATAAAGCCACAGGCTTCACCGACCGCCAGCAGCATTGAGAACAAACCCTCGGCCAGAGGCCTTTTGAAAGGAATTTTCGGTCGATAGCGTCAACAAAAATTACAGGAAACCGTCTGATTTCTGTGCATCCCCGTTTTGCCGGGGCAGGACAAACATATACAATAAAGGGAGTATCTGAACTTAAACTGGGTCAGCAAATGACGCATTTGATCGACCATGCAAATCAGTTGGGGGTAAAAATGACAGACACAGCGAAACATGGGCTGGCGCCCTGGTCGAAAGATGGGGGGATCAGGACGGTCGCTGTCCTCACCAGCGGTGGTGACGCGCCCGGGATGAACGCGGCCATCCGGGCCGTAGTACGCACGGGCCTGCACGAAGGCTACCGGATGCTGGGCTGCAGGCGCGGCTTTCATGG
>JAAZFK010000053.1 GCA_012511735.1 Clostridiaceae bacterium
GTTGCCAAACGGCCAAGAACCTGGCCTTCGGCATCGAAGAGATACCAGTTGCGTACGACATCATCCGCTTTAGGCATATAAGTTTTCATGCTCAACGATTGTCCTCTCTGTCTGTACAGGCCGCGTCCAACGGCGGCACGAGCCACATCTTAACAGCTGCGTCCGCGCTTGTCAACAGACGAATCATATTAGATCAACCATGCTCCCGATTTTGAGCCTTTAGTCCTTTTTAATAACTTATTCGTCCTTACGGAACATTGATTTTTCTTCAGCGCGCCTGGCTCTGATCCGGGTGATCCAGACCATAAGCGCCGTGATGGCGACGAGAATTCCTCCGATCACTGTCAAGGAGCCCAAGGCGGCCATCACAAGGATCAGGGGGTTCATCTGGCTGCTTCCTGCCGTAAAGAAAGGATCGTCCTTAATGCCGCCTATCTCTCCCTCCTCCGTCTCCACGGCCGGCGGCTCCGTTTCCTGGATTTCTGGCGGTTCTTCCTCCGGAGGCGCGGCCAGCAGATCGACATCCTCCCTCAGGGGAACCTGCTCCAAGCGCGCGGCCTCTTCCAGGATGGCGCGGACGGGCAGAGCTCTGGCCAGGAGCGGGGTCTCAGGCAGATCCAGGGAGGTGATGCCGAGGGCCGCGCAGATCAGATACCTGTCGTCGACCGTGAGACCTGACCCGACCAGACATTTACCCGCCTGAGGGGTTGTCCCCGTCTTGACGCCGGTGTATTTCGTGAAATACTGGGACTGAAGGAAGTCGGCCCCGTAAATAATCAAGGCATTGGTGCTGCTCAGCGTCCCCCACCAGGCATTCGGGTGTTCGGAGCTGGCCGGCATCCGGTAGTAATGCATGGAGCAGACCTGGGCAATCAGGGGGTGCTTCATGGCTTCCGCCGCGATCAGGGCCAGATCACGGGCTGTCGTGTAGTGGCTCCGGTCCCCTTCATCGAATCCGGCAGGATTGGTAAAGTGGGTCGACTCCGCGCCCAGTTCCGCCGCGCGCTGGTTCATGCGCTCAACGAACATGGCCTGGGATCGGACAGGATCACCCACACGCTCGGGGTCAACCGCCCCATAGGCTCCACCGTAGTTCTGCGCGATGACACGGGCGATGTCATTGGCGGAGGCGATCATCAGCGCGGCCAGGCAATCCGCTGTCCTAAGCTGGTCACCGGCTTTCAGGCCCTTCAGCCTGACTGAGGCCGGGTCCGAGAAGATCAGGGCGCCTTCCGACACGGTCAGGAGCTGGTCGGGGTCGAAGTGCTCATCCTCGACCAGAACCAGAGCCGTCATGATCTTGGTGGTGCTGGCGTTGGCGCGCTTGGTGTCGGGATTCTTGGATAAAATTTCCCGGCCGGTTTCCTGATCGATCACACAGTAGGATTCAACCGCGACCTCATCAAAGGCCGGCCAACCCAAATGATCGACGGCGTGGACTTTAAGCGGCGCGACCCACTGGGTCATGATCAGGAGGGTCAAAAAGACCAGGATCGCAAGCTGTTTATTTCTTTTCTTATTCATACCGTTCGTTTGCATCTTCAAACTTCCTCCCTACTGATCCGATGCCAGACCCAATAGCTCCAGGACCGATTCTTCGATGGTTCCCGACAGGGGGCTCCATTGAGGGGGTTCCCCGGTCAGAGCCTTTTCCAGTCCGGCCCAGACGGGAACTCCCGTTTCTTCCGCCAACTGTCCGACCGGGTTTTCCCTGTTGGCCCCTTTGCCGAAAAGGGCGCGCGCGCAAGTGTCAGCATCGAGCAGTGGCGAACGCTCCTGGACGTAGCAAATGGCGGATCTGGTTTTTTTATTCGAATGTTTCACCCAGCAGGCAATCGCGTCAGCCGCGTCCCTGCCAATCAGGTAATCTGTCTGGTCATAGACCGTCCGAATCAGTCTTAAACAGTATTTATAGTCGCAACTCCCCACCAGGATCGACTGGTTGAGCAGATGGATTTCCTCTTCCGTGAGCTGGAAATCTTCACTGCCAGCCGGCTGGACAGAAAGATCGCCCGTCCGTGAACCATTCCGTCCGGTCACCTCGAAGAGCAAGCGCTCAAGATTGACGGGAAAGGATGCGTCTCTGTCCCGCCTCCGCCTGCCTTTGGACGGGCTTGCCAGCCTTCCGGTCCGGAAAAGGTAGGTCAGTGTTCCCGGCTCACCCTCGCCCACATAGACACTTCCCACGGGAACCTGCAAACTGCTGGCGTAAACCAGACCGGCCAGGAAACTGAGATGATTTTTTGGGATGGCAAAATCAAGTTCAGTCCCTTCTTCCCACGAGGGCAGAGCTGAGACGAGCGCAGCGGTCGCCAGGGCACCTGAAGTCAGGATATCAAGCAAATAACCCGGGCCGACAAAAAGTGGATCAAAGCCTGCCTGACCCAGTTTCGCCTCGAAAGTCTCATCGGCCGCCAGCAAGGAGAACTCCCGGTAGCGCTGGTCAAAGTCTTCCTGGAAGACCCTGACCTCTTCATGGTCCACCAGACGATCGGCAAGCTCACTTCCCCGTGAGCTGTTGCCGGCCAGGAGCATGAGCTTGGCCGGATCCCCCACGCCTCCCGCCAGGGCTACCAACTGGTCTTCGGGCAGGAGTGCCATAATCAGGGGCTCCCTTCCGGTCCTGGGCAGATAAGGCAAAAGGGCCGAGAATACAGCGGCGGACAGGTCGGCCAGGCTGCCGGTCGGCAGATGATCCGGATGGATCAGAAAGTAATGATCCA
>JAAZFK010000315.1 GCA_012511735.1 Clostridiaceae bacterium
ATCTGACCGAGCCGGAAGGCGGTTACCCCGAGTCCATCAGGGGCATCGCGGGAGCGGTACTCAAGGAGGGCAGAAAGCTGAATAAAAACAGCCTGATCGCTTCGATCGCCAATGAGCTGGGGGACATGATCGAGCGGCTTCCCGACAGAACCTACCTTGATCATTACCGGGAACGTTGTTTTATCCTGGGCAGGGAGGTTCGGTTGGACACGGGCGAAACCGTGATTCCCCGGGCCGTCTCTGATGACGGAGCCCTGATCTACACGGACGACAAGGGGGAGCTCCGGAGTTTGCAAAGTGGTGAGATATCAATCCGGCTATGAAGACAAGCCGCGCCTTGACCCGCACTGCTCTGTTTGCCGTGGTGACACTTGTCGCGGGCCTGATTCGCCTGCCGATCGGTCCGATCCCGCTTACTTTCCAGTCTTTGGCGGTCCTGCTGGCTGGTCTGCTTCTGTCTACAAGGGAAGCCTTCTACGCCATGTGCCTCCATCTTGTATTGAAGATACTGATCTCCGGGAGTGGGGTGGTCTTTTCCCCGAGTTTTGGTTTCGTGATTGGCTTCATCCCGGCAGCCAGCTTGTTGGCCATGCTGAACAGGAAGCCCGGAACTGGCCGGACGTCCCGCTTTCTTCACCTGATGCTGGCATCCGCCGTTCTTTACGTGGTCGGTCTTCCTTACATGGCGGCTCTTCTTTATCCGATCTCCTCCATGACCGGGCCGGATTGGATCGGGGTGATCAAGACCGGCATGCTGGTCTTCCTCCCTGGAGATTTGTTTAAAGCTTTACTGGCTTTGGTCATCGCTGAGCGCGTCAGCCCCTTATTGACGCAATAAAAGATCCGCCCCCGTGGAGAAGGCGGATCCAATGGTGTCTTTCCGGCCGGTCGGCCGGTTTCACACAGACCTACTTAATATCTTTTTTCCCACTTGCGATGCCGAGCGCCACCTTTTCGGGTGTCAGCGGCAGGTGGTAGAAGTTGATGCCCAGGGCGTCATAGAGCGCATTGCCGATGGCCGAGGGGATGGAGATCATGGTGTGCTCCGCCACACCCCTGGCCCCGTACGGGCCGTTGAGCTGCGGGTTCTCAATGTAGATGGGAACCACCTCGAAGGGCATGTCCTTCATGGTCGGGATCTTGTTGTCGGTGAAGGATGGATTGAGCAGGACGTTGTCGTCGCTGAACTTGTAACCTTCCAAAATGGCAGAGCCGATGCCCTGCATGACACCACCGATGACCTGACCGTAGACCATGCGCTCATTGATGACCTGACCCAGGTCAAAAGCGGAGGCTACCTTCAGGATGGTGATGACACCGGAATCCACATCGACTTCCAGATCAACAGCGTGCGCGCCGAAGGTCCAGGCCAATGCCGGATGTCCCTTGCCCGTTTCAGGATCCAGGTTGGTTAAGCCGTCCGCCATGCAGACGCCATGAGCGATCAGGGGACCGCCGATGCCGTTGCCGTCGGGGTAGGCATAGCCAAGCGCCATGTCCTTGTACGCGATGCGCCGGTCGGGCCGGTGCACGTTATAAA
>JAAZFK010000316.1 GCA_012511735.1 Clostridiaceae bacterium
ATCTTGAGGGATACAGCCATCCTGTCGGGCGGGGCGGCCAACTCTTCCATCTGGTGCCAGCTTTTCGCGGACGTCCTTGGCATTCGGGTCAAGACAACAGAATCTTCACAGGCAGGTGCCTTGGGTGCGGCCGTTAACGCCGCGACCGCGGCTGGTCTGTACGGCAACTTCAAAGAGGCGGTCGCCGCCATGGTAAGGGACGCGGACCTCTACCTGCCCTCTGAACAAAGTGAACTCTGTCAGGCAAGATTCGAGTCCTTCAAGGACTTGCTTGCCAGGCTTGAAAAATAGATCGAATAAGATAAAGGGTGAGAGAAAAATGGATCTCAATCTTAAAGGTAAAACAGCAATCGTCACAGGTGGTGGCAGCGGACTGGGGGCAGCTGTATGCGAACTCTTTGCCCAGGAAGGCGCTAATGTCATCATCAACTACATCGTGGATGAGGCGGGCACCTTCAAGTTCGCCGATTACTTGAGCGATAAATACGGAACCAGCTGCATCCCTCTTTACGGCGATATCACCAAAGCTGAGGATATCGACAACATCATTGAACGTGCGCACGACTTCTATGGAAGAATCGATATCCTCGTCAACAACGCCGGCGTCTGGCCGACACGTTTCGTCAAGGATATGCCTGATGAGGAATGGAATCGGATCATCGAAATCAATCTGACCGGCACCTTCCTCTTTAGCAAGCGGGTTGTCAACTATTGGCTTAGTCGACGGGCCAGGGGCAAGATAATCAACATCGTTTCCCAGGCTGCCTTCCACGGTTCCACATCGGGGCATGCACATTACGCCGCGGCCAAAGGAGGGGTGGTAACTTTCACCATTTCCCTTGCCCGGGAAGTCGCCCCGTTCGGTATTAATGTCACAGCCGTCGCCCCGGGCATGATGAGAACACCAATGAGCAGCGAGGCCCTGTCTGACCGGGAAGATGCCTACCTGGAGAGGATTCCTCTCCGACGGATCGCCGAGCCCAGGGAAATCGCCTACACCATCGCCTTTCTCGCGTCAGACAAGGCAGACTACATCACCGGTGCCACCATCGATGTGACCGGCGGCATGCTGATGAGATAGATCGAAATCGAATCGGGAAGAATAATCAAACCAACCAGGAGGTAATCAAATGATTAAAAACTTTCAACATTACGTACCCGTACGTCTCGTCTTCGGCCAGGGAACCCTGGAAGAGACAGGACAACACGCAGAGGCGATCGGATCAAAAGCCCTGATCGTCACAACCGGCCCATTCTTCAAGGAAAGCGGCCTGGTCGACAGACTCACCGCCATCCTGGAAAAAAGCCAGGTCAAATCCGAATACTTCCCTGATATCAGCCCCAATCCCCTGAGCACTGAGATCGATGCCGGTGCGGCGCTTGCCCGCAAAACAGGTTGTGACATGGTCATCGGCCTGGGTGGCGGAAGCGCGATCGATGCCGCCAAAGGCATCGCCATCGCCCTGGGCCATGAGGCTCCAATCTGGGAATTCTGCCCCGTCAGACCTGACCCCAGGGAAACAACCGATAAGACCTATCCCATTATCGCCATCACGACCACCTCGGGGACCGGCAGTCACATCTCGCCTTTCTCCGTGATCACCAACCCGGACACGAAACAAAAGCCCGGGATGGGAAGCGATTATATCTATCCTCGCGTGGCCATTGTCGACCCCGAGCTCATGGTCACCATGCCGGCCAAGATCACCGCGGCTACAGGCTTCGATGTTCTGGCTCACTCGCTGGAGGCATACACCAGCAATATTGCCTCCCCCATGAGCGATCTGTACGCGGAAGAATCCATCCGCCTGGTGGGAAAATACTTAAGAAAAGCGGTTCAGGACGGCAGTGATCTGGAGGCTCGCGCCGGAATGGCCTACGCCGATACCCTGGCAGGGTTTGCCATGTCTCTGG
>JAAZFK010000317.1 GCA_012511735.1 Clostridiaceae bacterium
CTCCCATGGAAATCCAGTAGGATGCCAGCGAGACGACAGCCACCAGGATGAATTCGACCGCCACCAACTTGCGCAGCATGGCCTTGATCATGACAACGGCCATGTAGCCGAAACTGGCAAAAAGAACCAGGTTCATCAGGATTGGGAGCAGCTGCCGGCCCCAGGAAAGTAAAAGGTACGGATCGACGAAGAGCCCCGCCAGCCCAAGCAGGATAAGGCCTTTGATGGCTCGGCAGATCTTGCGGTTGGCGACTCTGCGAAAGAAATATTCAACGAAGGAAAGAAAACAGAGCATGACCCCGATCATGGCAACCAATTGCATCTTGGTCCGGGTCATGAAACTGATGTCAAACAAGAGTCGGAAAATCTGGTTATTGGTCAATGAGAGGTATAAACCCATGGAGAAACAACCCAGGGAAAAATAGAGCAGCTCCCGTTTTCGCTGGCGCAGCAGAAAGAGTATGAAAGTAAGAATACTCACTGTGACGAAAGAGAAAACAACCATCATCTCGAAACCGATTTCTCTGTTCGTCCGATTCAGAATTCCTTGGGCTGTTCCGAATTCAATGGGCGCCAGGACACCTCCCCTGTTGTAATAAAAGTTGGACACGTGGAGGACAACCTCCATCCTGCCTCCCCCGATTTGAGCAAAGCCGGTCCCAAAGCGGCTGGCGGGCCGATAGGATCCTGTCTCCTCTCCGACCTGCCCGATGTCGGTCACTTGTTGGCCGTTGACGAAGAGCCGGCTGGCCGACCGAATCGTCTTGGTGCGCAGACCGTACACCTCCGGCCCAGGCAAAGCGATGACCAGCCGGTAACTGCCAAACCCCGCGGCGCCGTCCGGCAGCTCCCAGGGACCCGGCAACTGAACGAGTTGGAAATCGCCGTCGGGTTCCCGTTCAGGATCTGCCGAAGGCTGGATGAACTGGCCCGGATAAAACCGCCACTCCCCGTTCAATTCAAGCTTTGTATTCTTGTCAAAATCCAAATCACTCAGATCCAGGAAACCCTCTCGCATCAAAGGCGATGTTGCCTTTGCGGCCAGGTTGGTCATGAGCAGATTGACAAGGGAGGAAACCAAGATAAAAACCGCCAGCAGGATGGCAAAATAAAACCTGACCTGATGCCAGCGAATTGGCTTTGTTAACGACACACTCTTCTTATTTTTCATCGATCCTGATCCGGTTGGCAGTTTCCTTTCTCATGCTACCAGTAAATGGTCGTCGGGTCATCGTAGTATGGACACAGACACCATAATCTTGCCGGGCGCAAGATGCCTTCGGCTTTTAAACTCTTTTGCCCAGATCATTTTGAGACATGCCGCGTCCCATGGACGACCTGCCGAATAGAGTCCCCCATGTTATCCTGTCCCTGTATCATTCGCAGGGACAGGATATGGACGAAAACAAACAAGAGACGATTGAGGTTGCTGAGCGCTGGGACGCGCTTGACCATGAGGGTCGACTGCTGGGTTTTGACCTGATCAGGGGCAGGACCATCCCCTCCGGTGTTTTTCACGCCATCGCGGAAATTTACACCGTCACCCCTGAAAGGAAGGTCCTGGTCACCCGCCGGGGCAATAAGACACTCTGGCCTTATTGTTGGGAGATCACGACAGGTGCGGTTGTCAAGGGCGAAACGCCAGAAGCGGGCGCCTGCCGTGAGCTTGAAGAGGAAACAGGGCTTCGGGTTGAGCAAGCTCGTCTGATACCGGTTTATCAAGTCTTACACCGTCACGAAATATATTATGGCTACCTTTATTTCACAGCCTTGACGCATCCCTCTGTCCGGCTTCAAACGGGAGAAACAACCGACTACCGCTTCCTTCCCTACTCTGAATTTAAGGCCTTCGTCAAATCAGATTTCTTTGCCGCTCCCCTGCGGGAACGTTTCCTCGCTCACCAGGAGCATTTTGATCGGGTGATTCAAGACACTGACTGAGATAAAATAAGAGAAGATCATCCTTTCCGCCCGGGGTACAGGCCAGGGGGTAGCCTATGAGTCGCTGGTTTTTCATGACTGTCGTGTTTATTCTCTTTCCCTTGGCCATGATTCTCTTTGGTCTTTGGTTCCGGGTCAAACCCCCGGGGCGTCCCAAGGAGAAGGTGGAGGTCTGGTGGTTTGCCCAGCGTCACCTGGGCCGGACCTGGCTGCTTTTAGGTGGCCCAATGCTGATCTTGTCGATCATAGCCCTGCTGATTGTCAAAGATCGTGATCAGACGATCATTATGGTCGTCGGCCTCGTACTCAATACCTTCCAAACCATGGCGCTCTTCGCATCCTCTTATCCAACCCAGCGATCCATCAAGCGCCATTTCGACGATGAAGGCAATCCCAGGAATCCTGGCGCAGCGCCCGCCAATCCCGGCAAGGAGAACCAGGTCATGGAACTTGAAGTCATGGAATGGCCGTCTTTTTCGGTCATGGGTATCCGCTACAGAATTAATCAACCTGAGACCTTCGAGGCACTTCCCGGCTTTTGGAGCCGTGCCTGGGAAAGTGGCCGATTCAGTCACCTGGCAGGACTCAATACCGGCTTGAGACCGCCGGGTTTTATCGTGATGCTGCTGGCAGACCCTGACCAGACAGGAGGTGAGGTGGACTATGTGATTGGCGCTGTCAGCCGCGTCGATCGCCCAACATCCAAACAGATTCAGATCCCGGAAGAGATGGAAGAGTTCCACTTACCTGCCGCCAGCTGGGCCATTCTCAAGGTGGATCGCGCCATGCCCGGTTCCATGCAGCCTCTTTACGATTGGTTTTATTCCAGCTGGCTACCTGATTCGGGCTATCTACCCGCGGCACTGCCAGTGATTGAATGCTACCGGGAAGGAAACCGCGGGGAAATCTGGTTTCCGGTGACAAGATGAACCGGCTGAGCGTCGCCCTCCTCCAGATTCTGCCGACAGGGACCCTGGAAGGCAATCTTCAAAAGGGGCTGGAGTACTGTGAAAAAGCCAAGGCCATAGGGGCCGATATCGCCCTCTTCCCTGAGATGTGGAGTACAGGTTACCAAATCCCTTGGTGCGAAGAAGAGTTGAGGGGGCAGACCGTCACCATAGAAAGTCCATTTATCCAAGCCTTTTCACGTCGGGCCAAAGAACTGCAAATGGCGATTGCCATCACCTACCTGGAAGCCTATGAACCCTCGCCCCGCAATACTGTCTGTCTCTTCGACCGTCACGGCCTGCCCGTCCTCACTTATGCCAAGGTCCATCTTTGCTGTTTTGATGAGGACGAAGGGAGGCTAACCGCAGGTGATGACTTCTATGTCTGCGATCTTGACACCGAACAGGGGGAAGTCAAGTTGGGCGCCATGATCTGCTTTGACCGGGAATTTCCGGAAAGCGCGCGGATCCTCATGTTAAAAGGCGCCGAGGTTATTTTGGTTCCCAACGCCTGTCCCCTGGAAATCAACAGAATCTCACAACTGCGGGCCAGAGCCTACGAGAACATGCTGGGGATCGCGACGGCCAATTACCCTGCCGGGCAGCCCGACTGCAATGGCCATTCCATCGCCTTTGACGGCATGGCTTACCGGCCCGAGGCGCCTGTATCCCGGGACACCCTGATCGTGGAGGCAGGAGAAGGACAGGGAATCTATCTGGCGGACTTCCCCCTGGAGGAGATCAGGGCTTACCGGGCAAGCGAGGTTCATGGCAATGCCTATCGACGTCCCGAGAAATACCATTTGCTCGTCTCCGAAACCATCGACGAACCTTTCATCCGGGAGGACCAGCAATAGGCGCCAGGCAGACTTTCTCTGCTACTCTGCCTCCGAAATCACAGAGGTTAACCAACAGGTTACAACGATTACAACCACCGGTTGTGTTATTCTGACGAAAACAACCTCCGCTCCCTTCAAGTCTGCTCTGCAGCCGACTAGGCTTGACTCGTACCAAGGCTCCGTATGGCGGGCCAGTCGCACAA
>JAAZFK010000318.1 GCA_012511735.1 Clostridiaceae bacterium
ACACATGTTCATAATATGGCTACATGTGGCCGATAAACTGCTTAAAGCGAAGCATTGAAGGAGGCCAATGGTGAAAAAAGATCGAACCGGCTTATTTATCCTGATCGCCGTCTTTTTGCTGGCGGCTCTGTTGATCCCTCTTTCATGCCCGGGGAAGAAGCCTCCTGTGACAGATCCCGTCACTACTCCTACAGAAACGCCAACGACTGCGCGGACCAGCACCAGCACCAGGACTACCACCACAAGCAGCAGGACGACCATGACTGCAGAAACTGATCCGACGGATCCCGAAGGCAAGGACGAGCCGGGAACAGAAGATCCCGTTGAAGACGGACCGGGCCTGCCGGTATTGTTTGCCGACGTTGCGCCCTCGGTTGTTTCCGTCCATGTTTCCATCCCTGCTTCTTCACTCTATTCACAGCGGGAAGAATTCTTCTCGGGTCTGATTGTTGATGAGTCAGGTCTGGTCGTCACGACTTACAGTTTATTTGAACGGGCGCTTGATTTCAGGGGTAACCTGATGGAGGGCGCATCCATACGCCTGTATGTCCGTGGTTTTGAAGATTCATTTGAGGCTTCGCTTGTGGGCTACCAGTCGACCGTCGATCTCGCGGTATTGAAAATGAAAGAACCTGGCGATGCGGTTTTCCAGGCGCAGACACTTCCGAAAGAGCCGGATCTGTCCATCGGCACCAGGGTTTATTGCGTCGGCTACCCCCCTGTGCTGGTCGCGGAGGGCGGGCTGTCTGTCGGCTACATTACGTCGATCTATCGGCCATCATTTGAAGAGGATGGTTCACCTATCGGGCTTATCGAGACGAGCATTCCGACCCTGACGGTATACGCCGGCAGTCCTCTCATCAATGAGGAGGGTCAGGTTGTGGCCATCGCCAGTGGTTACCTGAAGCGGATCTACGCGCAGCATGTGGGTTACGCGGTTCCCTCACAAATCGTCTCGGACGTCATCAGCCGGATCATGGCGGAGCCTGAACCCCTGCCCGTCGGCAAGGCAGCCTTGGGAATTACCGTCCTGGACGACCAGGACGCGGAAAGCCTGCGCAAGATGTTCGGCTACCCGGTCGGGCTTTATATTAATCTGGTCAAGGCCGAAAGCGCCGCCTATACAGCGGGTTTGAACGCGGGAGATATCCTGCTCAGCGTCAATGGTCAGGCCATGGAAACAGTCCGGGATCTGATGACCTTCCTTGATGGTCAGGCGGTAGGGGCTCTGGTTGAGATGATGGTCTACAGACCCCTGGACGACAGGACCCTGGTCAAGACCTGCTACCTGCTCGAGGAAACGCCATGACGATGAAGCCAGCCGAACGCGCCCGACAGGTCGTTGAAATCCTGTCGGACTACTATCCACAGGCCACCTGCACCTTGACGCATCAATCTCCGTGGGAGTTGTTGGTCGGCGCGATTCTGGCCTCACAATGTACAGACGAACGGGTCAATAAAATTACGCCTGCTTTGTTCGATCATTTCCCCGATCCCCCAAGCATGGCCAGGGCGCCCCAGGATGAGATTGAGGTGCTGATTCGAAGCTGTGGGCTTTTTCGCTCCAAGGCCAAGGCGCTTCGGGGGACAGCGGCAGCTCTGATCGAGTCCCACCATGGCCAGGTACCGTCCACGGCGGAAGAGCTGATGCGATTACCGGGGGTCGGCCGCAAGATTGCCAACTTGCTCATGGGAGATGCCTTTGGCGCACAGGCCATCGTGGTCGATACCCATTGCGCAAGGATCAGTCGTCTGCTGGGTTTTACCGATAGCGATAATCCCGTCCGGATTGAACGGGATCTGTCGAAAGTGGTCCCACTGGATTCCTGGACGCCCTGGGGGCATTTGATGGTGGCGCACGGCCGTCAGCTGTGCCGGGCCCGGTGCCGGCTTTGCTTCGATTGCCCGGTCCGCCACCTGTGCCGCTACGGCATGGCTGTGGACGAGGCCGATCAAACGGAGAGCGGCTGTGTCTGATAAGCCCAGCAAGACCTGGCTGGAGAATTCGATCCCGACCCTGCCCGGCATCTCCGACAAAAGGCAGAAGCTGTTCGCCAAATTGGGGGTCGACACACTGGAAGACCTCTTGTGGCTGGTTCCGAGAACTTATGAAAATTGGCAGGACCGGACTCCGCTTTCTGAATTACAGGCGGGGATGGTGGCCACCTTTGTGGCTTCGGTTGACAACATGCCTTCCAGTTCCAGGCGCGGCAGGCTGACTTACCTGCGCGCCAGGCTGGCAGACCAAGGTGCTTCCATTCAGGCGGTCTGGTTCAATCAACCCTGGATTGCCGGGCAGCTGACCCGTGGAAGTCAATTTCTCTTCCGGGGCAAGGTTGAGGAGAGTGGACGAAGAATCAGTGTGGTCAATCCTGATTTCAGATCCTTGGATGATGACGCCTTCCAGCCGGAGTTCTTGCCGGTCTATCCCTTGACCGCTGGGCTCTACCAGACGACCGTCAGGAAGGCGGTGAAGGCGGCGCTCGACCACCCATCCTCATTCATTGAAGAGACCTTGCCTCAAAGCATCCGTTCGGAGGCCAAACTGACGACCGCTGATTTCGCGGTTCGCCGGATCCACTATCCCACAACCTTGCGCGATCTTGAGCTTGCCCGAAAACGCTTGGCATTCGAGGAGCTCTTCCTGGTCATGGCGGGCTTGCGCGCGCTGAGATCCGGCAGGCGGGGGCAAAGAGGGCCGGTCATGACCATCCGGCGGGATACCCGGGACTGGATTTCCAGGCAGCTGGATGCGCTGCCCTTTAAGTTGACTCCCTCCCAGGAGTCCGCGCTTGAGGCGATTTTCGACGACTTTCGCAAAGACGAGCCAGCCAACCGGCTGATCCAGGGAGATGTCGGTTCGGGCAAAACCGTGGTGGCGGCCATGGCAATGGCCGCGGCCTGCAAGGAAGGCTACCAGGCTGTTATGATGGCGCCGACGACCATTCTGGCCGGCCAGCACATGGAGACTGTCTCGAAGATTCTTGAGGAGACGGGACTGGAGATCGCTCTTTTGACCGGCGCCACGCGGGCGGCTGAAAAGCGTAAACTGATTGGCAAGCTTCAAGAGGGCGCCATTGATATTCTGATCGGTACCCACGCGGTCTTGGAGGAGGACGTGATCTTCGCCAATCTGGGTTGCTGCGTGACGGATGAACAGCACCGTTTTGGTGTCAGGCAACGTGTTTCCCTGACGGGGAGCGGGGACAGGATCCCCCACGTTCTGGTCATGTCGGCAACGCCCATTCCGAGGACGCTGGCCATGATTTTGTACGGGGACCTGGATATCTCGGAGATAAGGGATATGCCCGAGGGCAGGTTGCCTGTCAAGACCTACACAGCGACCAGCAGGGACCGGGCCCGGATCGACCGCATGATTGCCGGACAAATCGAGGCGGGCTCCAAGACATATGTGGTCTGTCCTCTGGTTGAGGACTCAGAATCCGTGTCGCTCAACTCGGCCCAGGCGGTTTTTGAACGTCTATCACAAGAAGCCTTTCCCGACAGCAGCGTCGCGCTTATGCACGGGAGATTGAAGGCGAGGGACAAACAGGCTGTCATGGATGCCTTCAGCAGGGGAGAGATCGACATCCTGGTATCCACCACGGTCATCGAAGTGGGCATCGATCAACCGGACGCGACCTTGCTGGTCGTCGAAAACGCTGAACGTTTTGGCCTCTCCC
>JAAZFK010000319.1 GCA_012511735.1 Clostridiaceae bacterium
AATTTGTAATGATCACCAAATTTTTGTTTTTTCTCTCTTTTGTAGTCCGGCTACCGGATCCGTTAGGGATCTGATCCATGATAAACTCATTAAATACCTTTAAATGAAAAGAGGACTCCCTATGGTAAGGCATAAGAAGTTAATAAGCTGGGTGGAGGAGATGGCTGAGCTCTTGCAGCCCGAACAGATCTACTGGTGTGATGGTTCCGATGAGGAGAACAACCGTCTTCTGGACGAATGTGTCCAACGCGGATCCGCCATTGAATTGAATCCTGCCAAGCGGCCCGGCTGCCACTTGTTCAGAAGTGACCCTTCGGATGTCGCCCGTGTTGAAGATCGTACTTTCATCGCGTCAATCCGTGAGGAAGACGCGGGTCCGACCAATAATTGGATCGATCCTGCCAAGCTGCGTGAAACCATGAAGAAATTATACCGGGGATCCATGCGCGGACGAACCATGTATGTCATTCCTTTCTGCATGGGGCCGCTCGGCTCCCCCGCTTCCAAAATCGGTGTTGAGCTGACCGACAGCGCTTATGTAGTGACCAATATGCGTATCATGACCAGGATGGGGAAGGAAGTGCTGGAACTACTGGGCGAAGAGGGTGAATTTGTGCCCTGTCTCCATTCCGTCGGCGCGCCGCTTGAGCCCGGTCAAGAAGATGTCCCCTGGCCCTGTGCGCCCATGGAAGATAAATACATCAGCCATTTTCCTGAAACACGTGAAATATGGTCTTATGGCTCCGGCTATGGCGGCAATGCCCTGCTGGGAAAGAAGTGCTTCGCGCTTCGGATCGCGTCTGTCCTGGCAAAAGATGAAGGCTGGCTGGCCGAACATATGTTGATCCTGAGGCTGACCTCACCCGCCGGCAAGGTCTACCATGTCTGCGGAGCCTTCCCTTCCGCATGCGGAAAAACCAATCTGGCCATGCTGAAGCCTACCATCCCCGGTTGGAAAGTCGAGACAGTCGGCGACGATATTGCCTGGATGCGCTTCGGGCAGGACGGCCGCCTCTACGCCATCAATCCGGAGGCGGGATTCTTCGGCGTGGCGCCCATGACCTCCTACGACTCGAACCCCAACGCCATGGGTACCATCGAGCGGGATACCATCTTTACCAACGTTGCCCTGAAGGATGACGGCGATGTCTGGTGGGAGGGGATTGACGGTCCGGTGCCGGATCATCTGATTGATTGGCGGGGCAAGGACTGGACGCCTGATTCGAAAGAGAAGGCTGCCCATCCCAACGCCCGTTTCACGACACCGGCGAAAAACTGTCCCTCGATCGCCCCCAACTGGGAAGACCCCCAGGGGGTACCCATTGACGCCATCCTGGTTGGCGGCAGGCGGCCAACCACCATCCCGCTGGTCTACCAGAGCTTTGATTGGGAACACGGGGTTTTTCTGGGAGCCATCATGGGCTCGGAAGTGACCGCCGCCATTATCTCGGACAAGATCGGCCAGGTCAGGCGCGATCCCTTCGCCATGTTGCCTTTCATCGGCTATCACGTGGCTGACTACCTCCAACACTGGCTGGAACTGGGCAAGAAGACCGACCCGGCCAAATTACCTAAAATATTTGCCGTCAATTGGTTCAGACGTGGCGAAGACGGTCACTTTCTCTGGCCGGGATTTGGCGAGAACAGCCGGGTTCTGAAATGGGTGGCCGAACGCTGTGAAGGGACGGTTGACGCGGAGGAAACCGCGATTGGTTATCTGCCGAAGCGAGGGGATCTGGATCTTGAGGGTCTCGACATCCCCGCAGAGGATTTTGAAGCCATCACGACGCTGGACAAGGATGAATGGGTCGCTGAACTTGAGGCGATCGGTGAGCATTTTGAGACATACGGCCCCAAAATGCCGCAAGTTCTTTTCGAGCAGCTGGACCGTGTCCGCAAAAACCTTGGCTAAGGGGAGGCTGACAGATGATTTCGGATCGCATACGGCAAGTGGCGCCTTCCCAGACCCTGGAGCTCAATAGCAAGATTGCCCAGCTTCGCAAGGAAGGACGTCAGATTATTGCCCTGAACAGCGGGGAGCCTGACTTCAACACGCCCCGGCCCATCATCGAGGCAGCCTACCAGGCCATGTTGGAGGGCAAGACCAAATACACCCAAACACCGGGTATCCCGGAGCTTCGGGACGCGATTTGCGACAAGTTG
>JAAZFK010000320.1 GCA_012511735.1 Clostridiaceae bacterium
CTCTGACCAAGAAGTCGAGACCGGTGTCCAGATTTAATAATAAATTGCGTGTGTTGGCGGAAGATATGCTGGAAACCATGTATGAAGGCGACGGCATTGGCCTTGCCGCGCCTCAGGTAGGCGTTTTGCGCCGCCTCTTTGTCATGGATCTGGATGACGATGAGGGGCCGGTGGTCTTTGTCAACCCCCGGATTGTTGCAAGCGACGGCGATCAGGAAGGTCCGGAAGGCTGCCTGTCGCTGCCGGGTCTGTTCGGGATTGTCAACCGGCCTTTGAAGGTGACGGTTCAGGCCCAGGATCTGGACGGCCAACCCTTTGAAATGACCGTAGAGGGTCTGGCGGCCCGCTGCGTTTGCCATGAGCACGATCACCTGGACGGGATTTTGTTCCGCCGTCATTCACAGATTCCGCTCTGTCCCCTGGAAGATCTGCCGGAGACGGAAGAGACCGAGCTGGAAGAAGAAATCGAAGAAGAGGCCGATTCGGAAGGAGACAGCCTGTGATTCCTTTTGTCTTCATGGGTACCCCTGAGTTTTCCACGGTCATCCTGGATGAGCTGGAAGCCGCCAATTTCGTGCCCAGCCTGGTCATCACCCAGCCCGACCGACCCTGCGGCAGAGGCAGGAAGCTTGCTCCCTCGCCTGTTTCGCTTTGGGCGGAAGCGCGCGGAATCCGGACCCTGAAACCGCGAACCTGCCGGGATCAGGTCTTTGTGGATCAGCTGAAGGCCCTGGAACCGGTCTTTATCCTGACAG
Organism: Clostridiaceae bacterium; assembly: GCA_012511735.1. Lineage (GTDB taxonomy): Bacteria > Bacillota > Clostridia > Saccharofermentanales > DTU023 > UBA4923. The sequence continues at coordinate 756 of JAAZFK010000320.1, forward strand.
CGGCCTTCGGGCAGATCCTGCCCGCCTCGATTCTGGAAATCCCCGACAAGGGCTGTCTTAACCTCCACGCCTCCTTATTGCCCCGCTACCGGGGCGCCTCGCCTGTTCAGGCAGCGCTTTTGAACGGCGACAAGGAGACCGGGGTCACCCTGATGCTGATGGACGAGGGGCTGGATACGGGTCCCATCATCTCCCGGTCGCGTGTGGCTCTGACCGACCAGATCGGCGCGGGCGAGCTCAACCTGGCCCTGGCCCGCCTGGGCGGTGAACTGGTCGCGGAGAGCCTTTGTCCCTATCTGGAAGGCAAGCTGATCCCTCAGCCCCAGGACGAATCGCGGGCCACCATTACACGTCTTTTGAAGAAGGCCGACGGTGAAGTCGATTTCGACCAGCCCGCCTTTCAGGTTCACAACCATATCCGGGCCATGAATCCCTGGCCGGGCGCCTTCGCTTTCCTGGACGGCAAGCGCTACAAGCTGCTGAGGGCCCGGGTGTTTGAGGAATCGTTCGTGCCCGGCGTCCCGGGCGAGCTCCATCTGATTGACAGGCGGATGATCCTGGTCTGCGGCGAGGGCGCGGTGGAGATTCTTGAAATCCAACCTGAATCGGGAACAGCCATGACCTGCGTCACCTGTTCCCATAATTTCGAGGAGGGCTCCATCTTCGGTGCCTGTGCCCCCTGTGAAGATCCCGGGGAGGATCGCTGATGCCCTTGATCGGCTACACCCCTTTCTTTATCGGCCTGGGGCTCAGCCTGATCGCCCAGCTGATCGTGTCGCTCAGCTTCCGCCGCTATAACAAGATCGCGTCAGGGGCGGGTTATTCGGGCTTTTCTACCGCCCGACGCCTTCTGGATCAAAACGGACTGAGCAGTGTCACCATCCAGCAGGTGGCGGGGAATCTGACGGATCATTTCAGTCCCCGTGAGGGAATCATGCGGCTGTCGGAATCGACTTACAGCTCGCATTCCATCGCGGCGGTCAGCGTCGCGGCCCATGAGACGGGACACGCGATCCAGCACCGGGACGGCTACAAAGCCAACAAGATCCGCTCGGCGCTCCTTCTGCCCGCCAACATCGGCTCCATGGCCGGGCCTTATCTGGCCGGCACCGGCCTTCTGCTGGAAGGCTCCCTGGGTCTAACCCTAGTCCAGGTGGGCATCGCTTTTTTCGCCTCCGCCGTCCTTTTTTATCTGATTACCCTGCCGGTAGAGTTCGACGCCAGCCGCCGGGCCATCATTCTCCTGGAAGAGACAGGTATCCTGGCGGGAGATGAACTCAAGGGGGCGCGCAGGGTCTTGCGCGCGGCCGCCCTGACTTATGTGGCGTCAGCCCTGGCCTCCGTCCTCTACTTTTTCCGCCTGACTGCTGTCGCGGGATCCAGAAGGCGTCGCTGAAAGCCGGCATGGCACAGTCTAAGGCAAAAAGAGGGCCTGACCAGGCCCGCCTGGCCGCGGTCAAGGTCATCCGCCAGGTCACCGGCGAGAAAGCCTTCTCCAATGAGAGCGCCGCCTGGCACCTGTCCGCGCCCGAACTGGATGAACGTGACCGGGCCTTTGCCTCTGCCCTGATTTTCGGAACCCTTTCCCAGCTCCCTTTGATTGACACCGATCTTGCGCGTATCTCCTCCCGGCCCCTCGACCGGCTGGATCCCTGGGTGCTTGCTATTTTGCGGATGGGTGTCTGGCAGCTCTATTTTTCCTACCAGGCCACTGCCGCGGCCGCCTGCGATGAGAGTGTGCGGCTGGCCCGTTTCCTCGCAGGCGAGAAGGTGACGGGCTTCGTGAATGGCATTTTGCGAAACCTGGCCAGGAAGCGTCCTCTCCACGAAGGGGAAGAAAAGGATTACCTGGAGGCGGGTCTGACCGCTGAGCTTTATGGCTTGCTCAAGTCCTGGTATGGCAGGGAGACGGCGCTGGCGCTGGGACACGCCTCGCTCGAGGCGCCGGACTATCTGGCCATCCGGCCCAACGCCTGCCGCGAGGACGAGTTCCATACCTGGCTTCAAAGTGAGGAAGCCGCCCGGTTCCAGGCTCAACCCCTGAGCTGGCCGCCGGGCGCCTATTCGTTGAAACCGGGTGGCCACAGCGTCACCGGCACGCAGGGTTATCTGGAGGGTCTTTACACGGTCCAATCCCAGGCGGCCATGACGGCGTGCCTGCTGGCGGGCGTGAGCCCGAAAGACAGGATCCTGGACCTCTGCGCCGCCCCCGGCGGCAAGACGGGTCATTTGGCTGAATTGTTGGGCTGTCAAGGTCAGCTCACCGCCTTTGATCTGTCCGCGGAACGGGTCGTTCTGCTGGAGGCGACACTTGAAAGATTAGGCCATAATTTTGTGGACACCCGGCCACAGGACGCCACCCGGCTGGGTCCTGAATTGTCAGGCGCCTTTGATCTGGTCGTCTGTGATGTGCCCTGCAGCGGGCTGGGACTCTTGCAAAAGCGGCCGGAAATCCGCTCTCGGGTGACCCGTGCCTCCATCGACCGGCTCAAGACCCTTCAGCAGTCCATCCTTACAGAAGCGGCCCGGACCCTGGCGCCGGAGGGCCGGCTGCTCTACACCAGTTGCACAGTCAACCCGGAGGAAAACGAGGAACAGGTCAAGGGTTTTCTGGCGTCGGAAGAGGGGAGAGGCTTCCAGTTGGATTCATTGGAAGATGAGCTCAGACAAGTCATGGGTGAGGCGGCTGAACTGCCTTTATCAGCGCGTTTGCCGGGGACAGTGCTCTTCTTGCCACACCGCGATGGCACCGATGGTTTCTACATTGCCAGGATCAGGCGCAGGCCGCTTTGACCTCATTTATATTGCGTGAAACGGGGTAAAATGCTAGAATCACACGATGAGTTGAATTCTGTCTTGCCGTGCGCCCTTTTTTCGGAAAAGTGCGGCCGGCAGGCCGGGTTGCGACAGACAGGGCAGCGAATGTTGATCGTTCCTGCGGGAGAGAGATGAGGACATGACAGGTCATTCAATCATTTTTTCCGGGATGACACACCAGGGGTTTGTCCGCGACCACAACGAGGACAGCTACGCCGCGGATGTCCCGGAAGGGGAGTGGCCGCTCATCTTCGCGGTTGCCGAC
>JAAZFK010000321.1 GCA_012511735.1 Clostridiaceae bacterium
CCCCGCCATTGACCCCTGCGGCTTCGGTGATGTTGATTCCTTGATGACAGCCATCACAGAGGTCCTTCTCGAGAAAGAAAGACTCGCCCTGGATTCCAGGCCATCAGGATCCTGATCTTTGAGGGCCTTCCTCGATCCAGGCCTGCAGGGGGCCGATCCGGCTTTTGCGGATCCGGCCTGTCAAGATGATGTGATCCGGTTCGTAACGTTCCTCTGTCACGCTTCCATATTCGCGGGCGTGCGCCACGATCCCCGCCTCACGGTAAGGGATCAGCGCATGGTACTCAACCAGCGTCTCCTTAACGAACTGAGCCAGCTTCTCCTTCAGGCGGTCAATCCCGAGACCTGTCGTGGCGGATACCTGAACAATCCGGTCCGCCTTCTCATGACGCAAGACGGCCATGACCTGGTGGAGCGCCTCTGAACTGACAATATCCATCTTGTTCAATACGTAGATAAAGGGGAGCGAGCCCGCGCCCAAATCCTTAAGCTGATGATGCACCACTTCAATCTGGGCCGCCGCGTCCGGATCAGCCATATCACACACCAGAATAATCAAATCGGCGCTTGCCGCTTCCTCGAAGGTTGCTCTGAAGGCCTGAAGCAAAAACCCCGGCAAATCCCTGATAAAACCGACCGTGTCAACCAGAATCAGGGACAGGCCGTCACCGGCCTCGATCCGCCTGGCGGTCGGATCCAGCGTCATAAAGAGCTGATCCCCAGTCGCCAGATCCGAGTCCGTCAACTTGTTCAGCAAGGTGGATTTTCCCGCGTTGGTGTAGCCGACAATGGCAGCTGTCACCATTTCCCGACGCTGCCTCAAGGATCTGGAACGTTGACGGCGTCCTTCCATTTTGCGCAGTTCTCCCCTCAGCACCGCCATCCTTTTGCGGATGACACGCCGGTCCTGCTCCAACTTGGTCTCACCGGGACCCCGCGTCCCGATTCCACCACCCAGGCGCGAAAGCTCCACCCCTCGCCCCGTCAGCTGCGTCAACCGGTAACGGAGCCAGGCAAGCTCCACCTGAATCTTGCCTTCGTCCGTACGCGCCCGTTCGGCGAAGATGGACAAGATAACATTCACCCGATCACTGATTCGAAGATCGACCTGTTCCGCAATACCCCGGGTCTGCGCGGGCGTCAATTCGCCGTCAAAAATGAGGTAGTCCACCTCCATGTCGCGCGCCATTTCGACGATTTCAAGAAGCTTGCCCGATCCCACGTACGTCAGGCCATCTGGTCTTTCAAGTCGCTGCACCACCCGGCCCTTGACGACAAATCCATTGGTGCCTGCCAGGTCTTCCAGCTCGTCAAGAGATCGGCTAACCACGTCCTGGCCGGTCTTTGATGAATCGACCGCGACAAGCAGGGCGGCGGGAGCCGCTGTTTGTTCTGTTATTGAACTTGAAGAAATTTTTTCAGATTGCATGATTTTTTGTCCAAATTATTCTTTTGTGGATATTGTTGCCACTCTCTATTTCGAAGATGTCGAAGATTCCGCGCCAGCCTCTGTGCTATGTTCAGTTTAAATCAACGATTTTCGACCGGATCTCATTAAGAGGTAGATACTATGTACACTGAACCACTTCGACGACTACCTGACTACGCACCGAACAAACCAAACCCTGATCATTTCCCCGCCATGCGACTACCCGCCAACCTTGCCCGCGACCATTCTTCTGATTGTCTTTGGGTCGGCTATATGATCCGGAGAGAACGACAGCGCAGACGGGTCACCCAGCAGGTGATCGCGGGAGAGCTGGGTTTCGGCATGAGCGCGATCTCCTCCATTGAGGCTGGTGGAAGCTTTTCCAACATCCGCCGTACCCTGAGTGTCCTTCAGCTGCTTGGAGTGGAGATCGGTCTCTGTCTGGCCGCCATCAATGCCCAGGGGACGATCCATCATCTTCTGGATTCCCTGGAACAAAGTCGGGAAGCAGGGAGAGATACTCATCACCCAGCGTGGCGACAACTGCCGCTTCCATGTCTTGCAACCGTTGCGGATAGAGGCCGCGACAGGCCCGGTCAAGCGCCAGAATCATCATCCGGCTCTGGGGAATGCTGTCAAGCGCTGCAAGAAGAGGGATCATGGAACGATACACATCGCCGATGATCCTGTCCTCTTTTTCCGGTTGTTTCATCCGCAAAAGACCGAATAATTTGCGCCCGAAGCCATCATCGTCACGGCTGATCGTCAGATACTTCTCGGCGGAATCAATCAGCTGCGACTCAAGGAGCGCTTCCCTGTCCTCCCCGGCATCGTCCAG
>JAAZFK010000054.1 GCA_012511735.1 Clostridiaceae bacterium
CCCACAGCGGAGCGGATGACGCCTTCCTGGCGCGTGCCGGCTTCCGTCACGCCCAAATGAAGCGGATAGGCGCTTTGTCCGGCCAGGAGCCGGTAGGTCTCAATCATGAGGCGGGGCGATGAGGCCTTGGCGGACAGGACCAGCTGGTCAAAGTTCAGCGCCTCCAGCTCATGGCAGGCTTCCAGGGCGGTTTGAGCCAGGGCCTGGGCTGTCAAGCCGCCGTAACGGTCAAGGGTACCCCGGTCAACTGAGCCCGCGTTGACGCCGACCCGGATGGGGATGGCGGCTTTCTTGGCCTCGCTTACCAGTTGTTTGAGACCTTCCTTGTCCTTCATGTTGCCCGGATTGATCCTGATCTTGTGAACCCCTGCCAGGATGGCCAAAATGGCCAGGCGGTGGTCGAAATGGATGTCCGCCACAAGCGGCAGCGGCGACGCATTCACGATGGACTTGAGCGCTTCCGCGGCCTCCCGGTCGGGGACGGCCAGGCGGACAAGTTCACAACCCGCCTGTTGGAGGCAATGGATCTGCGCCAGAGTCGCCTCCACATCCCGGGTATCGGTCGAGCACATGGACTGGACCAGGATTGGCGCGTCGCCTCCGATTTCCAGGCCGCCTACCCTGACCGGCCTCGTCTTCTTCCTCTCATAATCCGTCATGGTCACCAACCGAAGAGTCTGACCAGGTCCAGCAGAATGACTGCCACGCCCAGGACAATGAAGAAGATCAGTCCCACCATGCCGGTGACTGACTTGAATCTGTCCGACAGAGGCTTGCGCCTGACCGCCTCAACCCCGATCAGTAGCAGATGGTTGCCGTCCAGGGGCGGGATGGGAAGCAGATTGGTGAAGCCGATCGCGACCGACAAAAGTCCCAAAAGTGTGGCCAGGTTGGCGGCCACATCGCCCAGGGACCGCCCCTGCTTGACCGTATCGGCCGCCATGGTGACGATGGCGATGGGGCCGGCGAAGCTGTCCCGGACCCCGATCTTGCCGGCAAAGAGCATGCTGATACCGCGGATGGTGGTCCGGAAAACCGATACGGGGTAGTGGACGCCCTGGCTCAGGATGTCGCCCGGTTTCTTGGACAGGGTCAGCACCAGGCCCAGAGGCTTGTCCGCCTCGATCATGAGGGGCGAGACCGTCAGCGTCATGGCCTGGCCGTTCCGGATGATTTCACAGGACAGGGGCTGGTCACCGGACGCGATGATGGTCTCGGTGATCCGGTCTGTATCCCCGAAAGGAATGCCCTCAATGGACAGGAGCTGGTCGCCCTGCTTGAAGCCGGCCTCTCCCCGATCCGCGTCCGGGTGGACACTGACGATCATGTGGCGGTCGTCTTCAGTCTGGTAGGTGATGCCCAGCATGGGACGGGCCGGCGCCTTCTCGGGAAAGACGGTCAGCTGACCCGTGTCGCCAGCCGGGGTCCGGTAGCCGACCAGCCAGGGATCTTCCATCTGGTGGTTCATCTCGGCGATGGTCAGGTCCAGGGTGGTCCGCACCCGGGTTCCGTTCAGTGACGTAATGGTGTCTCCCACCTGGATGGGGGTGGATTCCAGAAGACTCCCCTTCTGGACCGCTCCCAGCTTGGGGATGACGGCTCCTCTGGCCATGAAAAGGATGCTGAAGACCAAAAATGCGGTCAAAAAATTGAGGGCGGGCCCCATGACGATGACGATGGCCCGCTGCCAGCGGGGCTTGTTCTCGAAGAGGGAGGGATCCTCCGGATCATAGCTTCCGGGCTCGTCTTTTTGACCCTCGAGTTCAGACTCCGCGCCTGCGAAGCTGACCGAGGCACCCAGAGGGATGGCCTTGATGTTGTAGCGGATCCCCTTGCGCTCCCGTTCAAAAAGCACCGGTCCCATGAAGATGGAAAATTGGTCGATCTTAAAGCCGAAAGCGCGCCCGGCCAGAAAGTGCCCCAGCTCGTGGATCACCATGATCAGGCCGAGGATCAAGACCCCGGCCAGGATGCCTAATAAAGTCATAACCGCTCCTGCAAATCAGTCGAAGAATCACCGGCCGGATCGACAAATTCGAGCACCTGCCGGTGTGCGCCCATCATAACATCAAAGGATGACGCTTCCGTGGCGGCCAGATGGCTGAATTGGTCCAGGGCGCGCCGCGCCAGGCTGAAAATGTCGGTAAAGGCAATGGTGCCCTTGAGAAAACGGCTGACAGCCGCCTCATTGGCCGC
>JAAZFK010000322.1 GCA_012511735.1 Clostridiaceae bacterium
CATCGTGTCTTACGCGGCTCTTTATTTCTGGATCGCGCCCGCCATGGTGGGAGCGCCCTTCAGCCAGCTGACCGACCCGGCGCAGATCGCCCTCTTTGTCGCCATCTTCCAGGCCGGCTGGATGGTCATTTCCATGTGGACCCAAACCCTGGTGATCCACATGATCCGAACCGCAAAGGTGCCTTTCATCGAATCACGGGCCTCGGCTCCTGTCATTTTGCTGACTGCTGCGGGGATTGCCCTGCTGACCATTCTCCCCTTCTCCCCCCTGGCGGGTCTGCTGAATCTGGCGCCCTTGTCCGGTCATTTCTTCATCCTGCTCGGCGGGGTGGTCGTCGCTTATATGCTGCTGGTTTCCTTCGCCAAAGTCGCCTTCATCCGCAAGTACCGGGTATGGCTGTAGAAAGGACAGGTTGATTGCCACATTCCTGTTCGATTTTTTTCACAGCTTGTCGGAAACTTTCCATTCACAATTTGTTAACATAGATAATGTCAGGGGAAACAGACCCCGGGGGAAAGGACACGAGAGGCAAACAGCGATGACATTGAATGAAACGACAACAGATCGAATCTGGTTGGTGACCGGCGCCTCCGGCCACCTGGGCAACACAGTGGTCCGTCAGTTACTCAGACAGGGTGAGCGGGTGCGGGCCTTTATTTTGGAAGAAGAACGGCCCAAGGCTCTTCAGGGTTTAAATTGTGAGGTGGTCTCAGGCGACGTGACCGATGCCGCCAGCATTGAACCCCTCTTTGCCGGTCTGCGGGACAAGGAGATTTATCTCCTGCACCTGGCCAGCATGATCACCATTTACGCCAATGCCGGCCCCAGGGTCTACCAGGTTAACCGCGGCGGCACCGGCAATCTCCTGGAAGCGGCCAGGCAACATCAGGTGAAACGCTTCCTCTACTGTGGTACCGTGCATACTCTGCCTTTTCCGGAAGATTTTAACGCGAAGATCACGGAGATCTCCCACTATGATCCCGATCTGGTTCACGGGGATTACGCCAAGTCCAAGGCCATGGCTTCCCAGCTGGTTCTGGATGCAGCCAGGGACGGACTGGACGCTGTGATCGTGCAGCCGTCCGGCATCATCGGCCCCAACGATTATTTGAACGGCAACTTTACCACCCTCTTTAAGAAATTGGTCGACAGAAAGTTGCCGGCCATGATCCAGGGTTCCTACAATTTCGTCGATGTCAACGATGTGGCCGACGGCCTGATCGCCGCCGCCAAATACGGCCGCAAAGGTGAAAGCTACAACCTGACCGGCCATGACATCAGTGTCCTGGAGATCATGAACAAGGCCGCGGAAATGACCGGCCGTAAACCCTTCAGATCAACAGCTCCGCTCTGGCTCGCCAAACTGGCCGCGCCCTTTGCGGAATGGTGGTCGAAAAAGACGGGTAAAATCCCTGTTCTTACCAGTTATTCACTCTTTACCATGAGTAGCCCCCACCGTTTCTCCCATGAAAAAGCCGGCAGGGAGCTGGGATACAGCATCCGTCCCATGGAGGAAACCATCAGCAACACCCTCCGCTTCATGGTCGAGCAGAAACG
>JAAZFK010000055.1 GCA_012511735.1 Clostridiaceae bacterium
AGAAGCCCGAGAAGCAGATAGAGGATGGTGATCAGGGGGACGAATTCGATGACCGCGCCAACCCCGTTGATGACCCCGTCGATCATGAAGGAAACCAACCAGCCCGGCGAATGAAATGAAAGGAGCCAATTCTCAAGCAAGCCGCCCAGCCCGTCGACCAGATTGGCGGCAAGACCGCCCAGCCATTCCTCACCGACGACAAAGGTCAGTTGGAAAACAGCCAGCATGATGATGGCGAAGATAGGAATACCCAGGTATTTGTGGGTGACCAGGCGGTCGATCTTGTCCGTCAGGGTCACCACTTCCTCTTCAGGCCTGATGATGGACTGCCCGGCGACCTGGTGGGCAAAAGAGTAGCGGGAATCGACGATATCCAGTTCAAAACTGTCACTGGTATGGTACTGGTAGAATTCATCAATCCCATCCAGCAGAGATTCCGGCAAAGGCAACGCACGAAGCTTGTCCAGTACATGGGCGTCGCCTTCGACAACCTTGATGGCGGTCCACTTGAGTGGATAGGGAAGCGAAGCATCCTGCAGCAGGGTTTCAATATGTTCGATGTGATGGGCCACCGTAGCCTTATAGGGCAAGGAAGGGATAAATGGATCCCGGTTCTCCATGGTGTCGATGGCTGCCTGGACCAACTCCTTCACGCCCTCCCCGCGCAAGGCAACGGTCTTGACTACGGGAGCGCCGGTCAATTCCGACAGGCGTCCGAGATCGAAGCTGATCTGTTTTCTGTCTGCTTCGTCAGCCATGTTGAGCGCGAGCACCACCTTCTTGCCCATCTCAAGCAGTTGGGTGGTCAGGTAGAGGTTGCGCTCCAGGTTACTGGCTTCGATCACATTGATGATGACATCCGCCTCGCCTGACAGGATGTAATCCCGCGCCACGATTTCGTCCTCTGAAAAAGCGCCCAGACTGTAGATACCGGGCAGATCCACCACCCGATAGCTCTCTCCCTCGAATTGCAGGGTGCCCTCTTTCTTCTCCACGGTGACGCCCGGCCAGTTGCCTACGTGCTGGGACGCGCCCGTCAGACGGTTAAAAAGAGTGGTCTTGCCACTGTTGGGATTACCGACCAGGGCGATGCATTGTTCTTTTTTCATTCTGACGAGAGCTCCACTTTCGAAGCCAAGCCCCGGCCCAGGGCAATCTTATTGCCCCTGATGTTGACGATAACGGGTCCCGCGTCATTCTTGACGACCTTGACCAGGGCACCCGTATTAAACCCCATCTCATAGAGCCTTTTGGTCGCCTGCCGTCCGGCGCGGATGGCCTTGACCTTGCCCTGTTCGCCTGCTGCCAGAGCGGTCAACCTGTCATTCATTTTGATGTCCTCTATTTTCTTAAACTTGCAGTCACAATAAGTTAGCTATGCCTAACTAATGATTAGTTTATCCTAACTCCGGCCTTTTGTCTGCCTGTTAAGATGACCACAAATTGATTTCATTTTTCCCCTCTGCTATGGTTATTTTAGTTAGCTTGATATAACCAGGAGAAAGCAAAGTGCAAGTCGGCGAAACAATTGAAAATTATTTGGAGACCCTCTACATTCTCCTCAAAGACCAGAAACAGGTCCGGTCAGTTGACCTTGCCAATGCCATGAATTTCTCCAAACCCACCATCAGTGTCATGATGAAACAGCTGAGGGAAAAAGACATGATTGCCACCGACGACTCAGGCTATCTCTCTCTTACCGACGAGGGTCTGGCCATCGCCGAACGTGTCTACGAGCGCCACGTCTACCTGACAGACCTCCTGGTCCGGCTGGGCGTCAACGAGGAAACAGCGGCTGAAGACGCCTGTAAAATTGAACACGTGATCAGCCAGGAAACCTTCGAGCAAATCAGAGGCTATTTCGATCGGGATGAGAAGTCCTGACGCTTTCAGTACCATCTTTCTTTACTCACAAGCCAAACAAATGGTTTAATCCCGTGGGAACCCTTGATACCCGGTCAAAAGGGCTTGTCGATTAAGATAGGGTCGTTTCCATAACAAATCAGAAATGAGGTGAATCCAATGATTTTAGTCAATACAGATTTCATTCCCGGAAAAGAGTTGGACCTGTTGGGCCTGGTCAAGGGGAGTACCATTCAGACCCGACATATCGGCAAAGACATCGCGCAGACCTTCAAGCATCTGGTCGGCGGTGAATTGAAAGCCTACAGCGAGATGATGGCCAGCGCCAGAGACCTCGCCATTGAGCGAATGGTGGCAGAGGCCAGTGCCCTGGGTGCAGACGCGGTCATCAACATCAGGCTGGCATCATCCTCCATTATGGAGGGAGCGGCAGAGGTCATGGCTTACGGCACTGCGGTTAAGTTCCAGTAAGCTGAAAATGGTGGTTTGAGGGGTTCCAGTCCGGGAAGCGAATGTGGTTTATCTTTCAGTGGAGCGGTAAATCAAGATTCTTTCCTTCCGATCCGAGGTATCGGGCAGCTTGATCTCCTTGTGAATTTCAAATAAGGGATGCCCACTCATGACCTTTGTATATGAAGGCATGGGGTAGTAGAGAATGAGATGGACGTCCCGACTGGCTTCTTCCAAAGAGGCCGTGATGTTGACCAGGACCTCCTGGAAGACATCGACCGAGAAGGAATTAAAAAAATAAAATCGGTTTTCATCAGGCTTGATCAGGTAGTCTTCTGCCAGGCCATGCTCGAAGTGGACGCGGACCCGGGTCTTCCCGGCCCGCGTCCTGTAACATTGGCGGTTGAGCATGGCCAGGGCGTGGACATCTGCCTGAGCTTCGATACCTACCACGGGGATCTTGAAGCGATGGTGCACATAAATGGCAACCCTGCCCTTACCCGAGCCGAAGTCAACGAACTTATCGCCTCTCTTCAGCTTATATCGCTCGAACAGATATTCCAGCACTTCATATGAAGTTGGCTCGTAGCGATGGTAATGAGGCTGGTCGCTGTCCCATTCCTTGAAGCCGCCAGTGCTTATCCCAAGTTTTTCATCGAATCGCGCGTCAGTCATTGACCTCCCCGTTCTTAAAATGGATCAAGTGTTTTTCTCCGGATTTTCTCAATCAGTGCCTGGATGCCCGCGATCGGCAGATACAAAAAAACGAGGACGATTATGGAGAGCTCATAGAGCAAGCTGGTTTTCCCGGACGGTTTCCCTCTGAAACGGTCACGGATCGCGCTGACGGCCATGCCGTAAATGTTACCCACCTGTATGACCCTCGCCATGGCTAAAATGACCATGGCATGCTCCCGCCCGTATTCGTCAATAAGTCGTTGCCATGACTTTTTTGACGCCTTTCCCTTTTGATCCGCGTAATGCTGGGCAAAGAGGATGCCCACCCGTTCCTGATCCGGAATGCCTGCCAGCTCTCCTCCCAGGATGTCATTGATTTCCTGAGTGCTCAACCCTTCCTCCAGAGCCAGTTTTGTATGCATGTAGGAACAGGCTTCACAACCATTGACCTCCGTCACGGCCAGCATGATTCTCTCTTTGAACTGGGGGCTTACAAGCTTTTTCTTGCGGTTGATTCTCACGTGCTTAATGCTTCTGAACATCAGGACAAGGGACTTGTAGAAGTCGCCATGGCTATATATTTTCTTGTAAAATCGCGTTTTCATCATTTTGGTTTTTCATTCAGGGGTCACTCGCCAGGCTGTCACAATTGATTCAAGTATAGCCATCTTGATCAAGCCTTGCTTTCCATGCAAAAACCGGCAGGATGGGTTAAGCTTTGTTTAGCTGAAAGCAGGAATAAACCATCCAAGGAGGCATTTTTTGACCGACATTGACAAGGCTGTCCATCTCTATAACCTCATGGCAGACCGCTTGGAAAAAAGCGGACACGCGCCCCGCCAGGCCAAGATCTATCGCGAACAGGCTGATTTCATCCGGGATTGCCGGACCCTGGCGGAAGCCAGTGAAAAAATTAAAAACTCCCCCTATTACCTGGCTCCGGGCGCTGCCCTTCTTCAGGACAAATTGGCTGCTCTGGCCAGGGCTTCTGAAGAAAGCGGCATGCCTGATGTGGCAGAAGTTTATTGGGATAAGATTCAAGACATCGATGCTGATGTCGCCGCTATGTATGAAACGGGCTATGAGGTACGGGCAAGAAATCTCAAGCAGCCTTATCTGGAAACACTGGAGGCTTTCTCCGCAATCTACCGGGCCTACCTGACCCTGGAAGGGCTCAGTGCCTTGGATTCGGTCGGCCGCAAGTCGGCAATCGGGGATCTTCGGAGCGCCTTGAGCCAATTGAAGAAACCATCGTCTCACTTTGAAGAACTGGCAAATCTCCCCGCCTTTCGCCGCCTGGTGGAGGCAGATGAAACCGGCTACCGGATTTTTGTCCAGGCCATCCCACGGCTGGCGACTCAGGAACCGGACCTGGCTGCCACACTGGAGGCCATTGAAGCAGAATTTAAACAGACTTTGGAAGGGCTTCCCACCCTGCAAAATGCTGTCAAGGCCGCCGGACAAGCCAATGCCGGACGAATCCGGCGTGCCCAGGCAATGGCCCAGGCGCCTTCGTCGCGCCAGGGCGATTACCAGTTCAGCCAGGAGGAGGTGATGCCTTTTGTCTGATTTGAACCGCGATATGGTGAATGGCTACCTGATTATTTTCAAAGATTATCAGCCTATGCATCCTGACCTGCAGGCTCAGGTGGATGATTTGGGTCGGCGCATGTACGCCCTGGCGGACTCCCACTCTGACCCCATGACCTTTTTCCAGGCTTTTTCGGAATCGTGCCTTCAGGATGACTATTCAGCCTTGATGAGCAAGATCGTCATGACCAAAATGGGAACAGCGGAGGC
>JAAZFK010000323.1 GCA_012511735.1 Clostridiaceae bacterium
CCCCAGGAATGGAATGCCATGCACCTGGATGACCGGGAAGAGTGTCTGGATGTGATCAGGAGTTTTTGGGCCGACTTCGATTAAGGGCTCTCCTGATCGAAATGACCCTCTTCCTCCAGCTGCCGGGTAATCTTCAAGGCTTCAGGTGTCTGAGCCAGCCCTCCCAGGGCCGTTTCGCGGAGGGCAACCGGCATCATACGGCCAATGGAGCCCATGGCCTGGATCACCTGGTCGACCGGGATTTTGCTGGTCACCCCGGCCAGCGCCAGCTCCGCCGCCATCATGGCGTTGATCGCGCCGGTCGTGTTGCGCTTGATACAGGGGACCTCGACCAGGCTGGCCACAGGGTCACAGGTCAAACCCAGTAGATTTTTGAGCGCGATCGCCAGCGCGTGACCCGATTGGAAAGGAGAGCCGCCCGCCGCCTCCACCAGAGCCGCGGCCGCCATGGCTGAGGCAGAACCGACTTCCGCCTGGCAACCCCCCGCCGCCCCCGACAGGGACGCCATGTTGCCGATGACCATGCCGCAGCCGCCGCAGGTAATCAGGAAGTTCAACTGCGCGCGCCGATCCATCTTGAGCCGGTCACGGCAGGCCAGGAGGACGCCGGGCACCACTCCCGAAGATCCTGCGGTCGGCGTGGCGCATATGATCCCCATGGCCGCGTTGACCTCGTTGACCGCGACGGCCTTCATGGCCGCCTCCAGATAGAGGCTGTCGCCCAGGGGTGATCCCTGCTCCCGATAATCCAGGATGCGCCTGGCATCTCCGCCCGAAAGCCCCGAATAGGACTGAACTCCTTCCAGGCCCTGACGGACGCCCTCCTCCATAACCTGGAGGTTTTTTTCCATTTTTTCCAGCACAGCCGCCTCGTCCATCTCCCCCAGCGCCAACTCGGCCCGCAGGAAATAGGCTGACAGGGTCAGCTGATCCTTTTCACATTGTTCGATAATATGGGCGAAATCATCTGCCTTCATTCCGGCATCCTTCCTATGGTTCACGCTTGAGTGCGCTCAAAAAGACGATGGATTTGACGTCATCGATCAGCTCGATGCCGCGCAGGGCACGTTCGGGAATCTCCCCGTCGGTCGCGATCAGCATCAGGGCTGTCTCGCCCCTGGCTTTACGGGACACTTCCATCTGACTCACATTGACCTTTTCGTCGGCCAGGATATGGGTGACCCGCGCGATCAGGCCGGGACGGTCACGGTGAAAGACCAGGATCACCGGTTCCTCACAGGTGACGTGGACATCAAATCCGTCGATCTCGATCAGGTCAATCAGTCCGCCACCGGTCGAGATACCCGTGACCCGCATGGAGCGTTCACCTTTTTTCATCAGGACGCTGGCCGTGTTGGGATGTTCCACGATTTCATCCGATGTTGTCACGGTCACTTTCATTCCCTCCTGCTCGGCCAGCCGGTAGGCTTTCTTGATTTCCGTGCTTTCCAGTGAATAGCCGAGCAGGCCGGCGATCAGGGCCAGGTCCGTGCCATGTCCCTGGTAAGTGTGAGCGAAAGAGCCATAAAGCGTAATGTCGACCTGATCCGGCTGCTGCCCGAAGATAGAACGGGCCGCCAGGCCGATGCGGACCGCGCCTGCGGTGTGTGAGCTTGATGGACCCACCATGACCGGACCGATCACATCAAACAGGCTTCGAAAGATTGTCATTGATCCTCCCTTCCCCGGTTTTGGACAAGGCAAAATCCGGGCACTGATCCAACATGGACAGTCGTTTATATTGTTTTTCCATTTTTTCCTCAACCCAGCGATCCGCAAGGCAGGACGCTTCAGCGCGGATCCCCGG
>JAAZFK010000056.1 GCA_012511735.1 Clostridiaceae bacterium
AATCCAATGGGTCAGCCGCACGGGCAGGATCTTGAAGAGCACCAGAACCAGCCTGTAAAAGAAGCCCAGACCATAGAGGGGCTTGGGATTCCTCTTCTCGGCCAGTCGAAGGATCTTGCCGGCGATCACAGAAGGCTTGGTGCCACCCCGCTCATCTTTTTCCATTTTCGCTACGGACCGTTCGCATCGCGCGCCATAATCCGTCTCAGGACAAGCGTCTTTAATACGGCTGTCCGTAAATCCGGTCGCGACATCGCCCGGCATGACAGAGATGGTCTTGATCCCAAACGGGGCAAGCTCCGTATTAAGCGCCAGCGCCAGCATATTCAGACTTGCCTTACTGGCTGAATAAAAGCTCTGAAATGGCAAGGAAACAACGGCCGCGACTGAACTGGTCAGGATGATCCTCCCCTTTGCCACCCTAAGAAAAGGAAGGCAGTACCGGATCAGCTCAACTGAAGAAAAATAATTAAGATCGAACTGCCGGATGACCTCTTCTTTGGGAGTGTCTGCGATGGCACCGGCAATGCCGAAACCGGCGTTGGAAAATACCAGATCCAGCGATTCTGTGTGTAAGGCAATCTGCTCAAAAGCGCCCGACAGGGAGTCGTGATCCGTGAGATCACAAGCGATCTGATGAAGCAGGCCGTTTCCCCGGTAAGATGCTTCGGGAAGTACGGTTCTCGACAGACTGAACACCTCATATCCCCGGCAAAGCAAGCGATCGACCAAGGCTTTTCCGATCCCTGAGCTGCCTCCTGTCACCAGAACTTTTTTAACGCTTGACATTTCTACCTCCCAGTCTCCCCTCCAAAGGGGAATCGCGCGATTGGCGAGTAAACCAGCCTTCCGTTCACCAAATGTGACCAATATAAAACCAGCTCCTCTGCCTGGAAAGCAACGGGCTTCCCGAAGAAGGACACCAGCTCCGGAGAGCCGAGCAGTGTGCCCTTGGCGTCCCTGGCCAGGGTCAGATGGGGCTTGTAGGCCCTCCTGTCTCTTCGAATCCCGAGACTTGCCAGAGCCTCTGCTTCGAGACCCTGATAAGTGCTCAGTGCCGGATGATTCTCAATCTGCCAAACGATCAGGTCCCCTCCCCTCCTGCGACGGAACAGGCCGCCTGATCCGGCTGAGATCCAGGGAGCTTCGGAGCGGTCAAGCGCTGCAAGCAATCTTTTAATCGAATCTTCCTCTTCTGTTTCACCGATGAAATTCAAGGTCAGGTGAAGCCGGTCCCGCGGGGTGAACCGTCCCCGGACGTCCTGCTCACAAAGCCTGTCGGAGGTCGATTCAATTTCGTCCAGCCATGAGACAGGTAAATCAATGGCAGTAAACAATCTTTTCTTCTTTACGGTCATAAATCTATTCTGGCACAGCCTGTCTGAAAGGAAAACGGGTCTTCCCAGTCGACTGGAAAGACCCGTCAAAGTTCAAAATTGTATGCTCTTAGCGTATAAGGGACTGGATCCAGCCGAGCAGATTAACTCGAGCGAAGACCGCGCCCATGACTACTGATACCACGGACATGATCTTGATCAGGATATCAAGCGAAGGACCCACGGTATCCTTGAGGGGATCCCCGATGGTATCACCCACGATCGCGTGTTTGTGCTCTTCTGATTCACGGCTCAGTCCTTCAATACCGCCCACTTCAATAAACTTCTTGGCGTTATCCCAGGCACCACCCGCATTGCCGGTAAAAAGAGCCAGCATGATGGCTGAAATAGTCGCGCCAATCAAGAGGCCGGCGACGAAAAGGGGACCGAAAATGAAGCCGGAAATAACGGGAAAGAGAACCGCGAAGAGAGCGGATACCCTCATTTCCTTCAGAGCGCCTCTGGAGGAAATGGCGATGCAGGTCTCGTAGTCAGGCAAGACTTCGCCTTCCAGAAGCCCCTTGATCTCCCTGAACTGTCGCCGGACTTCAACGACCATCAGCCGTGCTGTTTTGGTCACCGAGTCAATCAACATCCCTGAGAACATAAAGGGCAGGGCACCGCCGATGACGAAGCCCACCAGTGTCAAGGGTTGGATGGCATCCAGATTGATCTGCTCCGAAGGCGGTGTGAAGGTAAAAAGATAGGAAGAAATCATGGACAGGGCGGCCAGAGCGGCAGATCCGATGGCAAAGCCTTTTCCAATCGCGGCTGTCGTGTTCCCGACGGCATCCAGCGTATCGGTGATCTGTCTGACCTCATCGTCCAGGAAGCTCATCTCGGCGATGCCGCCGGCATTATCGGCGATCGGCCCGTAGGTATCGACCGATACGGTGGCTGTGACGAAGGACAGCATGCCCGTTGCGGCCATGGCGACTCCGTACATGCCCGCCAGTTGATAGGCTCCCAGGATGGCCAGACCCAGCGTGACACAGGGGTACATGGTTGACTTCATCCCTACGGCAAGTCCTTCCGTGACTGTCAAGGCGACTCCCTCTTTGGTGGACTCGGCGATCAGCTTGGTAGGCTTGTAGGAATAGCTGGTGTAATATTCTGCGAATACACCAATCACAATGCCCGAGATCACGCCCATGCTGGCGGCCAGCAGTGGGGACAACCATCCGGCCGCGAATTGGGCATTCTTCATCTCCAAAGGATCCGCGGCCCCGAACATGACCCAGGCCAGGACAACACCAAAAACCAGGGTCGCGCCGGCAGAAATCCAGGTTGACATATTGAGTTCATGGTGCGGATTTTCCGATAGTTTCTTTTTAAGTAAGAGCGACATGATTCCGATAACGCAGGCAACCAGACCACCGGCAGCAAAAACCAGCGGGTAGTTGATCATGGCCGCGACCATGCCCTTGCTGACATCCACATGGTGACTGCGGAAAAGCTCGCAGGCCAGGATGACGGCTGACATGATGGCACCCACGTAAGACTCCAGCAGATCGGAACCCAAGCCGGCCACGTCCCCGACATTGTCGCCCACATTGTCAGCGATGGTGGCGGGATTTCTCGGATCGTCTTCCGGGATATCAACTTCAGTCTTCCCAACCAGATCCGCGCCCATATCAGCGGCCTTGGTATAGATACCTCCGCCAACGCGGTTGAACATGGCAATAATGGAACAGCCAAGCGCGTAACCGGATACGGTAATGGTGAAGGTGGTCGGCAGTCCCCACCAGTTGACATGCTCAATGCCGTCAATGATGTCGTTCATCTGACCGAGTCCATGACCGAAAACCAGATAGACAATCAGGATACCCAGGAGCGCGAAGCCTCCCACACAGAGCCCCATGACTGTTCCACCCCGGTAGGCGACCTTGAGGGTTTGGCTGAGACTGCGGGTTTCCCTGGCCACATTGGTCACACGGACATTGGAATAGGTGGCGATCTTCATACCGATGAAACCGGCCAGGGCACTCATGACCGCGCCGATGACAAAGGCAACCGCCATCTGCCAGGTGATCATAACGCCGAGCACAACCGCGATCACCAGGGCAATGACAGACACTACTCTGTACTCGTAGTTGATGAAGGTGGAGGCACCGAGCCGGATCGCCGCGGCAATTTCCTGCATGCGTTCCGTGCCCTCGTCCATCCGTTTGACTGCAAAATAGTTGATGGCCGCGTAACCGAGCGCCAGCACGGTGCCGAAAGCCATAATGATCGTTAAGATGACAAGACTCATCTTCACACTCCTTCGAATTTTCTTGGAAAGAGATCGCGATTCAAGTCACACCTCTCCCCGCTTACACTTTTTGATACTAACATTGATCGGGGCGATTGCAAACAAACCAAAGGCGGGCCCGACACCTGACAAGGCATCGGGCACCGCCCTCAACAGTTGGTCAACTGTTCATCTACAACTGACTCAAATCAGGTCTTATTTCCCGAACTGAGCATCGTTGTTGCCGCTTGACGAGGTCCACATCTCAAGCATGTTGATGGGGTCGTTGAAGTCGGCGATCCAGCCGTGGCGGGCAACGTCATAGTTGCCGGCTTTTCTCTCGGCCAGGGTGGTGTCCCAATCCATCTGATTGACTGTCATCTCAATACCGAGCTGAGCCAGGTCATCCATGATGATCTGAGCGATCTGGGCGTGAGCCTCATGGGTGTTGAAGAGATAATCGATGTGAATCGGGTTGGAATCCAGGAGCTTGCCGTCGTCGCCGAATTCATAGCCTGCCTCTTCAAGCAGTTCTCTCGATTTATCAAGATCCTGCTCATAGGGGTAGTAGCCGGCGGAAGCTTCGTCCGGGTAGGTGTACTTGTCGGTATTGCGCTTGAACTCGTTGCCTGTGCCGTCCAGCATCATCGGAGGCAGGAAGCTGTTAGCCAGCGTCTGGCCGGTTTGGCCGACCACGTCGACGATGTACTCACGGTCGATGGCGTACATGACTGCCCATCTGACTTTGGCGGCCTGATCAACGGTCATGCCGTCGAACATCTCTGAGTTCACGTTGAAGATGACAAAGTAGGTGCCCAGGTTGTCTACGACGTAGAACTCAGGGTTGTTCTCTTCGAGCAGCTTCTTGATTTCAGCAGGCGGTACGTTGTCAATGAAATCGAGGTCACCGGCGGTGTACATCTGATAGATGACCGGATCGTCGTCATTGAGGACGAAGTGCAACTTCTGGAGTTTGACATTGTCAGCTCTGTGGAAGTTGGGGTTCTTTTCAAAGGTGATGCTGCGGTTGTGATCCCAGCCCGTGTTCATGAAGGGGCCGTTGGAGACGTAGCCGCCCTCTTGGGTCCAGGCAGCAGGATCTTTGATGTTGCCGTCCGCGTCACGGTGTCCCGGGGCGCCTTCAACAGAGGCCTCGTGGACGGGGAAGTAGGTCGGGAAGGCACACAGGTCGAGGAAGTAGGCCGTAATGGCTTTCAGCTCGATGGTGAGTGTCTTGCCGTCTTCTGACGCTTTGACAGCCATGTTCTCGACATCTTCTGTGTCGTCTTCAGGCCAGCCTTTGATGCAGTCCAGCATGTAGCGGTAGTCAGCGCCGGTTTCTGTGTCCGCGGCGCGCTTGAGTGAATACTCAAAGTCATGCGCGTCGAAGTCATCGCCGTTGGACCATTTCAGGCCTTCACGCATGGTGAAGGTGTAGGTCATGCCGTCGTCGGACACTTCAATTTTCTCGGCCGTATCAGGAATCAGCTCCATGTTCTCGTTGTAGGTCACCAGACCTGAGAAGGAGTTGACCGCCATGACCGCGCCGTCGACTGCCGAGTTGAGCGCGGGGTCAATGAACTGCGGTTCACTGGCAATACAAAGGTTCAGAGTGTCACGATCGCCATAGGTCGCTTTTTCAAAGTACTTATAAGCGTAAGGGGTGACGTAGAACCCTTCCAGGCCCGGCTTGGCCATGTAGTTGTCGTTGTAGTGGTAGATCGGCACAATGGCACCGGTCGCCATCAACATATCCTCAGCTTCATGCATGGCCGCCAGGCGGGCTTCCATGTCCTGCGTCGTCTTGATGAATTCGATCAGATCATCATAGGCCTTCCAGTCGTGCGGATCGGGATATTCGTTGTCCCCGGGCACGTCCGGCTCGTCGGGCTCGTCCGGTTGATCCGGTGTCGATGTCGGAGCCGGCCCTTCCGTTTTGCTCGGTTCGCCCTCCTTGGGCGCGCAAGCGGCAATGGTGAAGATCATGACGAACATCAATAGGATTGTCAGTAGTTTCTTCATTCTTTCCTCCTTTATTCTCTCCCGTGTGGAGAGCTCATTTCCGGTTTGGTCCGGTCCGGTCCGGTAGCGTTCGTCAGGAGACAAACGCGGGCCTCGCAAGGTCACTGTCCCGCAAAATTTGCGTTCGCTTTCCTAACGATTCCAGCAGGCAACGAAATGCTCGCTGCCTCTATCCTCAAAGGGTGGTGTTTCCAAAGTACACTGCTCGGTCGCGTAGGGACAGCGCGTTCTGAACGCGCAGCCACTCGGGACATGCAGCGGGCTTGGTACATCTCCTTCAAGCACAATGCGATTGCTCTGTCTTGCCGTTCTCGGATCGGGAATGGGAACGGCGGAAAAGAGCGATTCGGTATAGGGATGGATGGGGTTTTTGTTAATCTCATCGGTTTTAGCCAACTCTACAATTTTCCCCAGATACATAACAGCGATCCGGTCACTCATGTAGGTCACGACCAGAATGTCATGGGCGATAAACAGATAACTCAAATTGAGCTGATCCTGCAGATCTTTGAACATGTTGAGGATCTGAGCCTGGATAGAGACGTCAAGCGCCGATACCGATTCGTCGCAGACGATAAATTTGGGGTTGATGGCCAGGGCGCGCGCAATGCCGATCCGCTGCCTCTGCCCCCCCGAGAATTCGTGAGAATAGCGGGTCGCGTGCTCTTTGTTGAGCCCAACCAACCGCATCAATTCGTAAACGCGTTCGCGCTGCTCTTTTTTTGTCTTGAATATTTTGTGGATTGAAAGCGACTCACCAATGATGTCTTCCACCGTCATCCGGGGGTTGAGGGATGAGTACGGATCCTGGAAAACCATCTGCATATTCCGGCGCAGGGAGCGCACGTTCTTCTCCGAAATCCGCTCTCCATCGAAATAAACTTCTCCCGAGGTCGGAGGATAAAGCCACATCAGGGCGCGGCCTACTGTTGTTTTGCCGCAGCCGGACTCTCCCACCAGCCCCAGCGTTTCCTTGTGGCGGATGAAAAAAGACACGTCGTCCACCGCCTTCAGAGGCAGTGAACTGAAAAAGCCTGTCTTGATATCAAAATATTTGCTGAGGTTGCGAACATCCAGGATATTATCGAGATCGAGCTTGCCGCTGTCAGGCCCGGAAGCATCCGGCTTTACGTCATCAGCCAACCCGGTGAGGTTCTTCTTCTCGTCCGTCATGCCTGGTCACCTCCTTCAGTTCCTGATGCGGGCGCGCCCGCATCATCCTTGTGGTTGATCAGATAGTCCCGGACATTGACCCAGCAGGCAGCTGAATGCGTCTCGCTCAGGGCAATCTCCTCAGGACTTTGCTCCAGACAAATCTCCATGGCTGCTTTGCAACGCGGAGCGAAGGCACAGCCGTCAGGCAGATTCAGGAGATCAATGGGATTGCCGGCGATGGGAATCAGTCTTTCATCTGATTTTTGCGCCTTGGGAATTGATTTGAGCAAATTCTTCGTATATTCATGCTTAGGCGAATAAAAGATATCGTCCGTCGTACCCCGCTCGCAGATCGAGCCGGCGTACATGACAATAATCTCGTCGCACATATCGGCAATAACGCCCAGATCATGTGTGATCATGATAACTGCCATGCCAAATTGCTGCTGCAGGTCCTTGATCAGTTCCAGGATCTGAGCCTGAATGGTGACGTCCAGCGCGGTCGTCGGCTCGTCAGCGATCAGGATATCCGGCTCACAGGCCAGAGCCATGGCGATCATCACCCGTTGGCGCATACCGCCGGACAATTCATGGGGGTATTGCTTGACCCGCCTTTTGGGGTCATTGATGCCGACCAGGCCGATCAGTTCCAGTGACCGTTCCCTGATCTCCTGTCCCTTGCGGCTGGTGTGCAGCCGGATGGCTTCATCCAGCTGGTTGCCGATGGTGTAGACAGGATTGAGAGAAGTCATGGGATCCTGGAAGATGATGCTGATGCTCTCACCACGGAATTCACGCATCTTCTTGTCGGACAGTTTGAGCAGGTCCTTGCCCTTGAAGCGGATCTCCCCGCCCGTGACGCGGCCGGGGAAGGAAAGAATCTGCATGATGGAATAAGCGGTGACACTCTTGCCGCTGCCTGACTCCCCCACAATTCCCAGCACCTTGCCCTTGTCAAGTTCAAAGGAGATCCCGTTAACGGCTTTTACTTCTCCCGCGTCTGTGAAGAAGGAGGTACTTAGATTTTCGACTTGTAGTAAGTATTCTGCCATCGCTATTTCCTCAACTTGGGGTCAAATGCGTCACGCAAGCCATCACCAATCAAATTCAAGGTCAGAACGACCAGCGAGATGATGACAGCGGGAAAGATCAGCTGATAAGGATACGCTTGCATACCCTGGCGCGCCTCACTTGCCAGTGAGCCCAGGCTGGGCATGGGTACGGCCACCCCCAAACCGAGGAAACTCAGAAAGCTCTCCGTAAAAATCGCCGATGGAATCTGAAGCGCGGTCGAAATAATGATGACGCTGATGCAGTTGGGTAAAATATGCTTGCGGATGGTTCTCGCATTGGAAGCACCCATCGAATTGGCAGCCAGGACATATTCATTTTCCTTGATAGACAGGATTTGACCCCGGATCAAGCGCGCCATACTGACCCAGTAAAGCAGGCCGAAGACAATAAACATGCTGATCATGCCCGTCCCCACCTTGGCCAGCAGGGTTCCCTGTATCTGTTTGCCGATCGTCTCTTTCAGCACGAAAGAAAGCAAAATGATCATCAGGGTATCCGGAAGTGAATAGATGATATCTACGATCCGCATCATGACAAGGTCAACCTTACCGCCCAGGAAACCGGAGACCGATCCATAGATCAAACCGATCACCAATACAATCAGACTGGCAAAAAAGCCAACAATCAATGAAACCCGGGTTCCGATGATGACGCGGATAAAATAATCGCGTCCAAGAGGGTCCGTTCCCATGACATGGGGGAAAAGATCTCCTCCTTCATCGATGTATTCCTGTTCTTTTTCCGACCATTCGTAAGGTTTTAAGTTGGCCACCGTCCGGTCACGCTTGCCGTCCACCCGGATCGTCTCGCTGTACTTATAAGGCACAAAGTATGGGACAATCACGATGGCCAGAATGATCAGGACCAGGACAATTACACTGGTCATGGCCATCTTATTTTTCTTGAAATTTTTAAAACCGTCCCGCCAGAAGGTGCTGGGCGGGCGCATGACTTCGAAACTTTTTTTATCTTCTTCTGAGGCCAGCGTAAACTTGGAAAGGTCAACCTGCATGCTCAGCATGTTCTTGGCAAAAGGTGCGCGTTTGTTTCCTTCTCTCATAAAAGCCCGCCCCCCTACTCGAACGTGATCCTGGGATCAACCATCTTATAAATAAGATCGCTGATCAGCGTCATGATAACCATGAGCGAAGCCAGAAATATAGTTGTTCCCATGATCATGGTATAGTCCCGGTTCAGGATGCTCTGTACGAACTCCAGACCCAGGCCGGGCATGGTGAAAACCGTTTCGACCACCATGCTGCCGGTCAAAGTGTAAGCGACCATGGGACCCAGATAGGTGATGATGGGAAGGACGGCGTTACGCAAGGCGTGTTTGAAGACAACCTTGCCGGGACTGACGCCCTTGGATCTGGCCGTCCGGATGTAATCATCCGCCATCACATCCAGCATGCTGGATTTTGTCAACCTGGTGATGTAAGCGGCCGGATACAGGGAAAGAGACAGGACCGCAAGAAAATAGTTGGGCCTCAACTCATTGTAAACGGGAAACCATCCCAGTTTGAGCGCAAATACAAGCAGGACAAGCGTGGCCATGACAAAGCCCGGAACTGACTGGAACAAGGTTGTGAAGAAAATTATGACACGGTCAGTCAACTTGTTGCGCTTCAAAGCCGCGATTACGCCTAGGGTAATCCCGATGGCAAAGGAGGCGATGATGGAATAGCCTCCAATTTTAGCTGATACGGCAAATTTCCTGTTGATGGTTTTAATAATCTCCCTGCCGTTACGCATGGAGATTCCCAGATCGCCCTTCATCATCCGGCTCAGGTAGATAGTAAATTGTTCTCCCAAAGGCTTGTCAAGATCGTAGCGTTCGGTCAAAGCCTTGATTGTTGCCGGGTCTGAAGCTTTCTCTTTATCGAACGGTCCTCCGGGGATCGCGTTCATGGTAAAAAATGTGATGGCTATGACGACGAATACCGTTGCAATTGCCAAGAGGATCCGTTTAAGAAAGTACCGCCACATGATCCTTACTACCTCCTAATTGTTCAGCAGATAAATCCTAAGGATGATGCATGCAGTTGAATGCGTCGCCCCTCTTCATATCACGCTCACTCTGCTCCGGCCGATCTGGTTAATTGATCAGGCTCATCCGCTCTTTATAATAAAACGCTAAACGCTTTGTTAACGATAGATGAACAGGAGGCCCTTGTCAAACTTTTTATCGTTTTAACCAGGCCTACGCTTGTCCATTATATCAATTATTTATAGGGCCGGATTCAATAATCCGAGCAGATCAACAAGCAACCTGCGATCTCTCTTACAGATTCGGGGTTTTGGGCACCAGGGGCAGGAATATTTTCGTACATTCGTCTATACATTCAAATTGAATGATCATGCATTTGCTGATGACCTATAAGGCTCCGGCATAGCTGACAAATGTTCCTAGGCAGCCGACTCGAATTGGCTGTTATAGAGCCCCGCATAAAAGCCGTTAAGCGCCATCAACTCATCGTGGCTGCCCCGCTCGATGATATGCCCCTCCCGCATGACCAGGATGACATCGGCGTTTTTGATGGTCGACAAGCGGTGGGCAATGATGATTGAAGTCCGCCCGCCCATCAACTGATCCAGGGCCCTTTGAATATTGAGCTCAGTTCTTGTATCGATTGAGCTGGTGGCTTCATCAAGAATGAGCATGGGCGCGTTCTCGATCATAGCCCGGGCGATGGTAATCTGCTGTTTTTGTCCGGCGGAAAGATTAGTCTCATCCCCCAGAACCGTGTCATAGCCATGAGGGAGGGTCTCGATGAAGTGATGGAGACCGACCGCCTCACAGGCCTGGATGACCTCCTGGTCCGTCACCCCATTCTTACTGTAGACAATATTCTCCCTGATGGTGCCTTCAAACAGCCAGGTGTCCTGCAGGACCATGCAAAACTGCTCACGCACGTTCTCGCGCTTCAATTCACGGATATCAATCCCGTCAATGGTGATGGTCCCGTGTTCGATTTCATGGAAGCGCATGAGCAGGTTGACCATGGTGGTCTTGCCGGCTCCTGTGGGCCCGACGATGGCAATTTTCTGTCCTGGTTTGGCCCAGGCAGTAAAATCGTGGATGACATCTTCATCCATGCCCTCATAGCGGAAGCGGACATTCCGGAATTCGAGCTGGCCTTTGACTTCCTTGAGCTCCTTTGTCTTGCCACTCTCGTCCTCCACCTCCTCTTCCTCCAGAAATTCGAAGACGCGTTCACTGGCCGCTGCCGCAGACTGCAGACGGGTCGCCACCTGCGCAAAATCCTGAAGCGGGTGCGAAAACAAGCGGATGTACATCATGAAGGCCACAATGGTACTGAAAGGAATCTGGCCCCGGAAGACCAGCACCCCGCCCATAATACTGACGGCCACAAAACCCAGATTACCCATGAAGAACATCATGGGCATCATCATGGAAGAGAGTGCCTGTGATTTGAAGGCAGAGGTTTTCAGCCGGTCGTTGATACGATCAAAGGTCTTTCGCGCGTCTTTTTCGCCATTGTAGGCCCGGACGATGTTGTGTCCGGCATAAATTTCCTCAACATGACCGTTCATGTCACCCAGATCCCGTTGTTGAGAAACAAAATATTGACGGGAGGCGCGGATGGTCAGGGTCATGAGCAAAAAGCCGATCATGGTCACACCGACCGCTACAAGCGCCATGCTAACATTGGCGATAATCATCATGGCCAGTGAACCGACAAAGAGGGTAATGGACGAACCGAGGGAGGCAATCCCCTGGTTGAGCGCCTGGCTGATACCATCCACATCGTTGGTGACCCGGCTCAGAATATCCCCGTATGAGACTTTATTAAAGTAATTGATGGGCACTTTATTAATCTTTTCAGCGACATGCCGGCGCATCCGCTTGGAGATTGTTTGCGCCACTCCGATCATGAAAAAGTTCTGGAAGTAATTGAGCAAGGCACTGACACCGTAGATGACGATCAGGCCCACTATCAGCAGCCGCATGGCGCCAAAATCGATGGATCCCGCCATTCCCCGCTCGATCTCATCCACCACCATGGCCAGGCGTCTTGGCCCGATCAGAGACAGGATGGCGCCAGCTGACGCCCCAAGGAAGGAGGCGATGATGGGGAATCGTTCGGATTTGCTGTAGGCGAGCAGCTTGCCCCAGGTCTTCTTGAAGTTCTTCGGTTTTTCAACAGGCCTGCCGATACCGCCCCGGCCGCCTCCCATCTGAGGCTGCCTGCGCACCCTGGTGTCATCGCCGATTTTATATTCTTTTTGACTCATGAGGCCAACTCCTCCATGGACAGCTGAGAAAGCGCAATCTCCTGATAGACCTGGCAGGTCCGCATCA
>JAAZFK010000324.1 GCA_012511735.1 Clostridiaceae bacterium
CGACAGTATAAAGTTTTAGGGAGGATAAAAAGACTTTGTTTGCCAGATTAAGCTGTACATCCGCCATGCCAGATTAAGCTGGACGGTTTTTTCGCCTCACTGTCCAGCTTACCTTGTCATTTATCCTTCGCTATGACCTCTCCGGAATTCATTTGACAGACTGCTGTTCCAGTGTTACCCTGCATAAAAATTGAATCGCTTTTGATAGAGGCGCGGTTTTCAAGAGTAGTATCGGTTTCAAGGTGAGGCAACCGCCGGTACGAAAGGGGCTACCGCCGAAGCTTCGGAAGATTGCCTGGTCTTTCGTTGCTGGGACGGCAGAGAATATCTGCCGGACTGTCACAGCTTATGTGGAGCGCTATCTTTGGCATCGGATCATCTGCTTTTTCTCCGATTTCCATGGACCGCTTGACAAAGCGGTTCTCTTTTTGGAATTACCCGCCGGCGGGACGTCTGCCGGGGCCCGGGCTTTTTGGCGCGGGTAGGAAAGGAAAGAAAATGAAAAAGTGGATGAGTATTCTACTGACAGCCATGCTTTTGCTGACCCTCACCGCCTGTGGCGGAGGTGCGGGCCAAAAGGTTCCAACCGGGGTCGAGGACGGCGTTTTGACGGTCGCCATGGAATGTGCCTACGCGCCCTATAACTGGACTCAAAATGACGATTCCAATGGAGCCGTTCCTATCAAGAATGTGCCGGGTTCTTATGCCAACGGCTACGATGTCATGATCGCCAAGAAGATTAGTGAAGCCAACGATTGGGAGCTGGAGATCATTCAGTCTGATTGGGATTCCCTGGTTCCCGCCGTCATGACGGGCACCATTGACGCGGTGATCGCCGGCCAGT
Organism: Clostridiaceae bacterium; assembly: GCA_012511735.1. GTDB lineage: Bacteria > Bacillota > Clostridia > Saccharofermentanales > DTU023 > UBA4923. The sequence goes on from JAAZFK010000324.1 coordinate 845, forward strand.
CCATGACGGCTGAACGAGCGGAGCAGGTTGATTTTGCGGGTCCCTATTTTTACGCCACCATGGTCTGCCTGACCAAGCGCGACAGCCCCTTTGCGGATGCTCAGGGTTTGGACGATCTGGCGGGGGGCAGCTGCACAGCCCAACTGGCCACCATCTGGTACGATCAGTGCTTGCCTCAGATTGAAGGCGCGGTGGTTCAGCCAGCCTCAGCAGACGCTCCTGCCATGTTGATGGCGCTTGAGACCGGCATGGTCGACTTCGTCTGCACCGACCTGCCCACGGCCCAGGGCGCCATTGTCGCCTATCCCGACATGGTCATCCTGGATTTCTCGGGAACTCCCGGGGATTTTCAGTTTTCTGATCAGGTTCGGGCTGAAAATGTCAACATCGGTGTCTCTGTTATGAAGGGGAATGAATTCCTGGTAAAAGCTATCGATGAGGTGCTGGATACCCTCTCGGAGGGTGACTTCAACCGCTTGATGCAGACTGCCATCAGCATCCAGCCCCTGAGCGTGGATTGATTGGCGGGGACGGAATGCGCCAAGTCGGCGCATTTCGTCCCGCTTGGAAATGAGGCATTCCAATGAGCAGAGGAGCTCAACTCTTCAACGACATCGTCAAATTATGGGAACGTTATGGCGATTCTTATCTCAAGGGTATTCAATCAACCCTGATTCTGGCGCTTGTGGCCACGGCCCTGGGCTGCCTGATTGGCTTTGCCTGTGGCCTTTTGAACACCATTCCCTCTCCCCCCAAGGCCCATCCGGCCAAACGCTTCAGCCTGGCTTTGATCCGCGGGATTATCCGTCTCTACGTCGAGGTCTTCCGCGGGACGCCCATGGTCTTGCAGGCTGTCTTCTTTTATTACGGTTTGCCCTATGTCACCAACAACGCGGTCAAGTTCACCAGCATCTGGCTGGCTTCCATTCTGGTCGTCTCCATCAATACCGGTGCTTACATGACGGAGTCCGTCCGGGGAGGTATCCTGTCGGTCGCGCCCGGCCAGACAGAAGGCGCCAAGGCGCTGGGCATGAATCATTACCAGAGCATGACCTCCGTGATCCTTCCCCAGGCATTGAGAAACATCATGCCGCAGATCGGAAACAACTTCATCATCAACGTCAAAGATACCTCGGTGATGTTTATCATCGGTTTTCCCGACTTCTTTGCCGCCCACAGGGCTGCCACCGGGGCAAGTTATCTGTACTTCCCCTCAGCCATCGTTGAGATGGCCGGCTATCTGTCCCTGACCCTGATCGCTTCCTTCCTGCTCCGGCGGGTTGAGCGCTTGATGGACGGCAAGAGCAGCTATGAACTGGCTGCCCGGGATCCACTTGTCATGACAGCGGGAACCCATCGGCACCCGGATGTCCCGCTTTAGAAGGAAATAAGCCATGCCTATCCAAACACGATTTGAACCCATCCTGAAGATCCGGGAATTGACCAAATCTTTCGGTAAAAACAAGGTGCTGACG
>JAAZFK010000057.1 GCA_012511735.1 Clostridiaceae bacterium
CGAGGGCAGGACCATCCTCTTTTCACGCGGTGGTTCGGACATCACGGGCGCGGTCCTGGCGGCGGCCGTCAAGGCCAGGGTTTACGAGAACTGGACGGACCAGAACAATGTCCTGGCCGTCAACCCTGAACTGATCCCCGACGCACTGCCCCTGGAGGAGATGAGTTACAGGGAGATGCGGGAGCTGGCTTACATCGGCTTTTCCATCATCCATCCTGAAGCCCTGGAACCCGTCTTCCTCAACAAGATCCCGGTTCACATCCGAAATACCAATGACAGGGAGTCACCGGGCACCCGGATCCTGGCCGAACGGACCCACATCGAACGTGTCCTGACCGGCATCGCGGCCGCCGATCCTTTCTGCACCATCAATATCAGGCGCATCCTGATCAACCGTGAAATCGGGATTCTGGGAAAAATTCTGACCATCTTCGCTGAACTCGGCATCAATGTCCACCACGTCCCGACCGGGATTGACTCGGTCAGTGTCGTCGTCAAGGAGGAGCACTTCCCCCTGGAGCAGGAGCTGGTGCTCCGTCAGCGTCTGCAAAGTGAGCTGGGCTTTGACCAGGTGACGGTGGTCCGCCAGCTTACCCTGGTCATGCTGGTTGGCGAGGGCATGCGGGACACGGTCGGGGTCATGGCCCGGGCCGCCGGTGCGCTGGCTAAAGAGCAGATCAGCGTGGAGGTCGTCCTGCTTGATTACTTTGAAATCAGCATGCTTTTCGTCATCAGGCAATATGAAAAATTAAGAGCCGTTTCGGCCCTCTACAACGAATTCTTCCCCCCTCATCCGCCACTTGTTTAGGGCCGGGCCGACCGGTCGATGACCGCCTTCGGGTCGATCAACCGCCCCAGGGCCCCCGGGTCGGCCAGCCTCAAATGACGGCCTGTCAGTAAAGTCCTTGAGACATAAACATAGGACCTGTCACTCTCCCAGTAAGCCCATTCACCATAACCGCTTTGAAGCAGGTAGCCGGCCCCTGTAAAGAGGGCGGCCTTATCGGGGGAGGCCTGGAGATGGTCGCCAAAGGGGCAGTAAAGCGCGGTCAGCTTGCCTGTGTACGGCTCCAGCCAGTCACGTGCCATGATCAGATCTTTTTCGATTTCATCCCTGGAAGCGAAGGGAAGGGACAGGCGTCCGTAGGAACCGTTGGCCATGGTCCAATTTCGCAGATCGAGAGCTTCAAGCAGCTGCCTGACCTTGTTCCTGTTGGCATCGAAATCTGTTTTGGCAAGCAACGGGGGCGCGGGTTCCATGCCTTCCGCGCTGCGCTGAAGCGCCAGATCCTGCGCGTCGGCAAGGGGATAGCCAAGCAGACCGTACTGGCCGACCACGGCGATCACGCCGGTGGCCCCGTTGAAGGAAAAGTCGGGATGGTCTTCAATGAAGGTCTCCAGAATACCGATGGCGGAATACAGCCGGTCGGCGCGTTCGCTCCCGTCCCGGTCAAGCAGGACCCCGACCACCTGGCCCTGATCATTGAGATCCAGCCGCCAGGCCACCCCGCTTTCCGCCCGGGGAAATGAAGAATAAAAATCTTCCAGCACCAGGACAAGCGGCTTTTTACCCGCCGGGCAGGGAATGCCCCGCAGGCCCCCTTGACCCGTGACAAAGGAAAGACTGTCGACCAGGACATAATCCCTCCGATAGAGCTCGTCCAGGACGCGTCCGAATTCATAGCTCAAGAGCAGGTCCCGGTCAGCCGCCTCCTGATAGCGATCGCCGTCGAATGCGCGCGCGGGATCCGCGATCAGAGGTTTGATGGCCAGATGCTCAACCGGATCCCACCAGGTCCTGACCGA
>JAAZFK010000058.1 GCA_012511735.1 Clostridiaceae bacterium
CTTTCGGCCTCAAGCATTTCGCAGCCCTCAACCGCAAGTTCGATCTCTCCCTGGCCGGTCCGGAAGATCTGATCCCCCTGACCCGGGAGGCCAAGGAATTGATCCGGGGGACCTGGTTCGACTATTAGGCCAACTCTGATAAAATGATGACAGCCAAAAGGTTAACCGAAGATGAATGACCGTTACCGACAAGAACCGCCAAACGGCAGAAGGCCGAACGAGAATCCCCTGACGCCAGGGGCAACCCGCCGCGCGCCCAATGTCTCGCAAAAGAGCCAGGGCCGCTCCGCCCCCCCTGCCCGTCCGGCTGCCCGGCCTGCCGAAACCGTTCGCCATACACTCCCGCCGGAGATCCGGCAGAGCCGCAAGTACAAGAAGAGCAAACGGGTCCTGCGCAAGCGGGTTACGGGCCGGCCTTCGCGCAGCATGTCGGTGGTGTCGGTACCCGCCGCCCTCTGGTCCAGTGTCAAGAAAGCCATCGTCCTGGTCACCGTCCTGGTTCTCGCCGTCCTGGCCTTCGTCGGGGGCAGCGGCCTGGGCATGCTGTCAGGCTATATCTCGACCGCCCGCCCCCTGGAAATCAGGGATGTCAAGGAATCTTACGAGGCCACCTACATCTATGACAAAGACGGCCGTCAGGCAGCTGTCCTCACCGGATCACAGAATATTCTCCGCGAATATGTCCCCATCTCAGTCATTAAAAAGACTTACATCGATGACGCCTTTATCGCCATTGAAGATGAGCGTTTTGAGTCCCACCGGGGCATCGACCCCAAGCGGATCGCCAACTCGGTCGGCAATATCTTTTTGAGCTTCGGCTCCGATACCCACGGCGCGTCCACCATCACGCAGCAGGTGGTCAAGATGATGTCGGGCGCGGATGACCGTTCGGCCCAGCGGAAGATTCAGGAATGGGAACGTGCCATCGATCTGGAGAAGAAGCTTACCAAGGACCAGATCATGGAGCTCTTCGTCAACATGGTGCCCATGGGCGGCCAGTACGTGGGGGTCCAGTCGGCGGCCAAGGCCTACTTCGGCAAGGACATCTCCCAGCTGGATCTGGCCGAATGCGCCTTTTTGGCCGGTATTCCCAACCTGCCCTCCATCTACAATCCTGCGACCGAGTATGGCAAACGGAATGCCTTGCGGCGTATGAGGATTACCCTGGGCAAGATGCTGGAGATCGGCAAGATCACCGAGGAGGAATACCAGGACGCGCTCAACCGCGAACTGGTCTTCCGGAGAACTGAAAGAGAGGCGGAAGCCTCAACGGTCAATTCCTACTTCATCGACGCGGTCATCAATGAGGTGATCGAGCAGCTGATCGCCCAGCGCGGCTATTCCCGTCAGCTGGCCAACCTGGCTGTCTTCCAGCACGGCCTGACCATTGAGACCACTCTGGATCCCGAGATTCAGCGAATGGCGGAGGCCAGCTTCCAGAAGAAAGAACTCTTCTCCACCAATTATGATGCCCTGCCCGAGAGTCCGCAGATCCCCCAGGCGGCCATCACCGTCATCTCCAACCAGCCGGATTCCTTCGGCCAGATTGTGGCCATGGTAGGCGGTTTCGGCGAGAAGAAAACCAACCTGGGTTTCAACCGCGCCACCCAGGCTTACCGCCAGCCCGGATCGTCCATCAAGCCGGTCCTGGTCTACGCGCCGGCCCTGGATACGGGGCTGGTTACGGCGGCCACCGTCCTGGTGGATGAAGTCAAGCATCTGGATCCGCAAAACCCCGACCGCTCCTGGCCCAGAAACTCGGGAGGCGGTTACAACGGACCGGTCACTGTCCGGCGGGCACTGCGCCAGTCCCTGAACACCATCGCCGTTGAAGTCTACACAGAGATCATGAACCCTTCCGTGGGGCTTTCCTACATGAAGCACATGGGGGTTGACCGGACGGATGAACAGCAGCCGGCCGGATCACTGGGCGCCTTTGCCTGGGGTATGAACAGTGTTGAGATGGCGGGCATGTATATGACCCTGGCAGGCAGGGGCATCTACACGGAACCCTACCTCTTTACCCGGGTGCTGGACGCGGACGGCAACGTCCTGCTCGAGCACAAGCCCCGGATTGAACAGGTTTTCACAACCGAAACCGC
>JAAZFK010000008.1 GCA_012511735.1 Clostridiaceae bacterium
ATCAAGCGGGCGAATTTTTGGACAAGCTCTTTATTCATGGGATTCAATCCAATCCATATAATGGATCAAGTTGGCTTCAGGATCCAACCGACCTTCAATTTTTCCTGACTTGGAAGACAATACGTTGACAACGCCCGGTCCGTGGCCGGCCAGGACACAATCGCTGTGTACAATTACTCCGATTGAGACCGCACCTTGAAGACGGCCACGGCCAAAGTCATTCCAGCAATCTTGCAGGAGAACCAGATCACCCAGCCGAAGTTGATCGAATCCTTGCTTCCGTGCCATCTCTTCATCGCTTGACATGATGTCGTAGTCACCCCGGTAAGAGTGCATCCCGATGCCGGAGCCCATGAACAGGCCCGGTATCTCCGCTACGACAGGCACTTCAAGGCAGTCACCTTGGCCAATCTTGACGATTTTATTCAAAAGACGGGGATCCAGGCAATTGATTACCATATCCTCATAACCGGCTACGACTATTCCCTGGCCCCAGGCGCGAATAAGCATGGAGTCTCCTACCATCATGTGATCCAAAGCTGTGGAATTCGGAAAATGGATCATGACATGTTCTGCGCCACTATGTCTGCCTATGACATAACCCTTTTCTCCCTTTGCATCGCCCTGGGTGACCGTCACCTCATTTCCGATACAGGCCAGGATATTCAGAGCCTCGCTGTCTGCCTTGTTGGGGTTCCATAAAGAGACTTCAGGTTCGACATGATCTCCGGCCCAACCATAGGCAGGATCCCCCAGCCTCAAGTTATAGGTGATGCCGCCAATGCCGGGCAGGATTCTGGGCCGGCCTGTCCTGTCAACCAGATAACCAGCCTGGGAAGGGTGGCTGATCAAGCCCTGCAGGGAAAGTTGAATCAATCGGTTTTCATTGGTTGTGATCGTCATGTGCCTTCCCTCTTCATATCCGGTCCAGGTACTTATTCAAAGAGGAAGTTTTATCAATTCTTCCGACAATTTGGCCTGTCTGACTTGACATCAAACTCAAGATCCCCGGTCCCTGGCCGGCAGGCACCGCATCCCCCGTCACAATGAGCCCAATTGTCCTCGCGCCCCGTCGATATCCCGGACTATAGCTGCAATCATAATCTTCGATGAGGATCAAATCGCCGATCTTCAAACTCAAAAGGTTATGGCTTTGGAGCAAGGCCATGTCGTCGGTGACCAGGTCAAAATCACCCCGATAGGTGTCCATGCCTGTTTTAAAGCCCAGCAATTGCGCTGGCACTTTGGCGGTGACTGGAACCAGTAATTGGTCTCCATCTTTTTCAAGTTCCATCCTGCTCAGAGTTCGGGGGTCCAGGTGGCTGATCGTGATGGCAGGAAAGTCGGTCAGCTCCAGACCCTGCCCACAGGCTTTAATCAGGATGGTGTCGTCGACATCAAGGAGTTCAAGGACATCCTGATCAAAATCGAGCAGGACATGACTGGATTTCAGCTCGACGCTGAGGTGTTTACCGATTACGGTTCCCTTATTCCCCTTAGCCTTTCCGGACATGACGAGTGCGTCATTACCCACACAGCTGAGGATGTTGAGGGCCCGATTATCGTCAGCCCGATCATTGGAAAGAGAAACCCCAGGTTCGACATGGTCTCCGGCCCAGCCGTAGACACTGTCTCCCAAGCCGACGTTGTAGGTGATTCCTCCGATTTGAGGCAGAACATGAGCTCCTCCCCGGGGATCCACCAGATAACCCAGGCACTGCGGATGGTGGATTGTCCCCTGCACAGACAGGACGGGTAGTTTGTCGGCGTTGGTTCGAAGAATCATTCTGCGCCCTCCTGATAAAGTACACATTTCACCTGATGACCGGGGAAGGGTTGGTATACGGGGATGTCCTGGCCGAGACATGCTTCATGGGCATGTTTGCACCGGTTGGCAAACCGGCATCCGGGGCTTGGCTCAATAGGAGAGGTGACCTCTCCTTTCAAGATTTCCCCCATCGCATGGTCGGGGTCGGGCATGGGGATGGCATCAAGCAGCGCCTGTGTGTAGGGGTGGAGCGGGCGTTCAAAGAGCTGACGGGAGGAAGAGAGCTCTACACATTGCCCCAGGTACATGACGCCGATGTCATCGCTGATATGTTTGACCACGGACAAATCGTGTGTGATAAACATATAAGTCAGTCCGAACTCTTCCTGGAGATCCATGAGCATGTTGAGGATCTGGGCCTGGATGGATACATCCAGGGCACTGACCGGTTCGTCACACACGATGAAGGCGGGGTCTACTGCCAAGGCGCGTGCCACACCAATCCGCTGACGTCTCCCTCCGTCCAACTCGTGCGGGTAAGCATTGACCAGACGGCCGGACAGGCCGACCACATTCATCATCTGATAGACGCGCCGGTTGATCTGTTGCTTATCCTCAAGGGTCTTCATGATTCGGATGGGTTCGGCGATGATCTCGGATACGGTCATCCTTGGGTTGAGAGACGCGTAAGGATCCTGGAAGATCATCTGCATCTTTTTCCGCATATCCAACATCTTCTTGCGCCCGTAGGTCAGGATATCCTTCCCCTGATAGAGGACCTCTCCTTCTGTCGCATCGGTCAGCCGCAAAATGACACGGCCCAGCGTGCTCTTGCCGCAGCCGGATTCGCCCACAATCCCGAGCGTTTTCCCCTCTTCGATTGAAAAATCAACTCCATCCACGGCATGGAGTTTCCCCCGGCTTGTATTAAAATATTTTCTTAATCCACGTGTTTCAACCAAGAGTTGTGTCATACGGCTTCACCTCGATTCTCCCCTGTGAACAAGTGGCATTTGATGGCATGGGATGCCCGCTGGCAATAATCCGGTTCCTGGGCCATACATATCGGCATGCATGCGGGGCACCGGCCAGCGAAGGCACATCCATCCGGCAGGTTGGTCGGATCGGGCATGAGGCCTTCGATGGGGCTCAGGCGGCGGGATTCAACCGTCAGCTTGGGGATAGAGCCGAACAAGCCCTCGGTGTAAGGATGATGGTCTTTGTTGTGGAAGATATCGTGAACTGTCCCTGATTCAATGATTTTGCCGGCATACATGATGGCGACCATGTCACAAGTCTGAGCGACAACACCCAAATCGTGGGTGATCAGGAGCATGGAGGTATCCAGTTCGTCTTTCAACTTGGCAATCATCTGCAGAACCTGAGCTTGTATGGTGACATCCAGGGCCGTCGTGGGTTCATCTGCAATCAAGAGTTCAGGCTCACAAGCCAACGCCATGGCGATCACAATCCTTTGTTTCATCCCTCCGGAAAATTGGTGGGGATATTCCTTTTTTCGGTCAGGCGGAATCCCTACCATGGCGAAAAGTTCATCCACCCGCTTGTAGAGAGCTCTTCGAGATTGTTTTTTATGGAGCTCCAGAACCTCCTGAACCTGATCACCGACTGTCATAACCGGGTTGAGACTGGTCATGGGGTCTTGATAGATCATGGCAATCTTCTCACCCCGAACCCTTCGCATCTCCTCTTCAGACAAATCCATCAGAGAAACACCGTTAAAAAGGATATTTCCTTGATCAACCCGGCTGACCCGGGGAGGTAAAAGCCTCATGATCGACAGGGCTGTGGTCGTTTTGCCCGCTCCCGTTTCTCCAACCAGTCCTAAGGTCTGTCCTCTCTTCAAGGAGAGGGAAAGGCCATTGACGGCGTAGACGGTTTCATGATCCGTGACATAACGAACCCACAGGTCTTGAATCGTAAAGAATGCCTCGCTCATGTTCAACCTCCTCCTTTAATCCTTCAGGCGCGGATCCAAAGCGTCTCGCAAACCGTCCCCCAGCAGGTTGAGAGAAAGCGATGTCAAGACGATGGCTAAACCCGGATAGAGGACGAGATAAGGATTGTAGCGCATGAATTCACGGCTCTCGGAAAGCATGGCCCCCCATTCAGGTGTGGGAGGGATAATACCCAAGCCAATAAAACTGAGACCGGCAACGGCCTTGATCACGCTGGCAACAGACATGGTGATCTCCACGATAATCGGCCCGAAAGCGTTGGGGAGGACATATTTGCTGATGATTCGGAAGGTTCCCAAACCGGAAGCCTTGGCCGCTTCGATGTATTCATTGCCAATGACGGTGAGAACGGAGGCCCGCACGATTCGGGCGAAGCCGGGTACATAAGCCACCGTCATGGCGATGATCAGGTTGGGTATGCTTTGGCCCAGCACGGCAACGATGGCAAGGGAAAGCAGGATGGCCGGGATGCTCATGATGCTGTCCAGGATCCGCATGATGACGCCGTCGATCTTTCCCCCAAAGTAGCCGGCGACCGAACCCAGAATCAATCCGACAAAAACGGAAATGGCTGTACAGGAAAATCCAAGGAGCAAAGAGATCCTGGCTCCGTGTATGACGCGGGCGAACAAGTCCCGCCCCTGGGCATCGGTGCCGAACCAGTGCGTCGAATTGGGCGACTGGAGCCGGTTCATGATATTTTGTTCAATGGCCATGGATTGGTAGTTGCGGATCAGATCAGCAAAGAGGGCCAGAAGGATGATGGTGGTCAAAACAAAGAGTCCCAACATGGCTGTTTTGCTCTTCTTAAGCCTCCGCCACACTTCAGCGATCTGACTTTTCTTCTTGTATTCCTCAAAGAGTTCTTCACTGAACTCCCAATTCGCAGTTTTGCTCGTCATGGATTTACCTCAGGATGTGTATCTGGCTTTGATGCGGGGATCGATGAAGGCATAAAGGATGTCGACCAAGAGCATGATCGTGCAAAAGAGGGTCGCCAGAAAGATGGTGATGGCCATGACCTGGGGAATATCCTTCATCTTGATCGCGTTGATCAAGAGCGTGCCCAGCCCGGGCATGCCAAAGACCTGTTCGATGACAACCGCTCCTCCCAGCAGACCCCCGAAAGACATGCCCATGGAGGTGACTACGGGAAGCAGGGCATTTTTCAAGGCATGCCGCCAGATGACCTGAGCAGGAGTCGCCCCCTTGCCCCGGGCGGTTCGTACGTAATCCTGGCGAATGGATTCGAGCATGGTCGTCCGGGTCATCCTGAGGATGGAGGCAGCGTAGACGACGGAAAGGGTGAAAGTTGGCATGACGTAATGGGCGATGCTCCCAATCCCATTAGGTGGAAACCAACCCAAGTGAAGGGAGAAAGCCAAAATACAAACCAAGGCCAGCCAAAAAGAGGGGACCGCCGCGATGAAGAGGGCCGAAACCGTGCTGATCATGTCAAGCTTGGAATATTGCCGGACAGCCGCCAGGACGCCGAGAGGAATCCCGATCAGGATGGTCACTGTAATGGAGGCCAGTGCCAGCTTCAAAGTTGTGGGGAAGCGGGCAAATATTTCATCAAAGACAGGCTGGTTGTTTTTATAGGATTTACCGAAATCTCCCCTGACAATATTGCCAAGGTACTTGGCGAAGCGTACCACGTAAGGGTCGTTGAATCCCAGCTCCTCATTGAGCTTGTCAACTGCTTCCTGGCTGGCTGTCATCCCCAGCATCATGCGGCCGGGATCCCCCGGCGTAAGTGACGTGATCGTAAAGACAATAAAAATAACACCCAGGATGATGGGAACCATGAGAATCAGCCGTTTGAGGACATACTTGTGCATGCGCGATGCTCCCCGATCTTGATCGAAGAGGAGATGAAGCATCTTCATCCCCTCTCCGGGTCAATCGATTCCGGCAGGATATGAGCCGGATGTAATTCTGTTTGTACGTGTGACCCAAACCTTCCTACCAGCTCATGCCCCGCAGGAAAATGTAGGTGGATCCCCAGGCGCGGAAGCCTTTCAGATTGGCATTGGCACCCGACGCCACATGAGCGTAGTACATGGGGACGATGGGCAACTCTGTCCGGAGGATTTCCTGGATTTGAGCGTACAGATCGGCACGCTTGGCGTCATCCAGTTCCATTCGAGCCTGAACCATCAGGTCGTCAACGACGGGATTGGCGTAGCGGGAGAAGTTACCCCATTTGCCGCTCATGATCTTGTCGGTCAGCTCGCTGTCCGCGTCTTCGATCGGAGCGGAGGAGTTCATGATGATGACATCGTGTTGGTCGGTTACCTGCTTGTCCACCATGGCTGAGAAATCCAAAAGGTCAATTTTGACGTCGATGCCTGATTTGGCCATCATGCCCTGGAGGGTTTCCGCTGAGACTTTCCTCAACCCATCTGTCGCCAGGATGGTGAAACTGATCCCGTCAGGGTAGCCCGCCTCGGCAAGGAGCCGTTTGGCTTCTTCGACATTTTGTTCAAAGGGAGGATAACCTTCCGCATAACCGAAGGTGTCGGGGAAGACCACGTTGCCGGTCTTGGTGCCGCCGATCCCGTTGAGAACCGCCAGGATGAATTCATCCATATTGATCGAATAGGCAAGCGCCTGGCGTACACGAATATCCTGGAACATTTCCTTGGTCTGGTTCATGCACAGGTAGTAGGCATAACGGCCCAGGGTCACATCCACCTGGATATCATCTTTTTCCATGAGCTTGGGGACATCGACGAAGCTCAGATCAGTGTAGACGTCTACATCGCCGGTCTCAAGAGCAATGGCACCGCTGCTTTGCTCAGGAATGAACTTGAAGGTAGCTTCCTTGATGGCCGGAGCGCCTCTGTGGTAATCCTCATTTGCTTCCAGCTTGACGTTGACACCGGAAGTCCATGAAACAAACTTGTAGGGTCCCGTTCCCGCCCCAACCGGGTTGATGGCGAAATTGTCGCCCGCTTCTTTGGCCAGCTTGGAATTGACCACGTAGAGGTACTTCGAATGCGCGAAGTTCTGCATCATGGGCTTGTAAGGATGCTTCAGCGTCACGTCCAGCGTGTGTTCGCCGGTTGCCTCAACATGGTCAATGACCCCGGTCGTCTCTTCCCCATAGCCAAGTTCAATGGCCTTTTCAATCGAATAGACGAAATCCTCGGCGGTCAGGGGATCACCGTTGTGAAATCGAATATCATCGCGCAGGTGGAAGGTGTAGACCAGGCCGTCGTCTGAAATGTCCCAGTCTTTGGCCAGGTTGGCGATGATGTTGTTGTCATCGTCGACGTCAACCAGACCATCATAGACGTTACAGACAACTTTTGATCCGGCTGCGTCGTAAGCGGATTGTGGTTCGACAGAGACTGGTTCGCCGGCCATGCCGATGACAATGTCTGTCCTCCCGTCTCCCGTCTGACCGGGCGCGTCCGCGCCCGCCGTATCTGACTTCGAGGGAGCGGCTGTCTGCGCGGGATCTTTACCGGCGCATCCTGTGAGCACCATGACCAGAACCAGCATGATACCAACAGCACCTAATAGTTTCTTCATGTGATTTCTCCTTTTATCTGTTCTACCCGTTCACAGCTTGAGCCGACTCTCCGGCCCTGTCTGTTCATTGGATATTTGTCGAATGATGAATCCAAGGCAAGTCTCCGATTCTAAAATTGACTGAAGAGGGACGGAAACCCGCCCGTATGCAAATAGCAGGCACTTGTCGCATGGACGATTGATTCCTGGAGGATGGCCTTCATCCCCGAAACACATTTCCCGGTATAGATTTTTTCAAGAAAAATGCCTTCTGTCCGGGCCATCTCATGGATAGCTTCCAATGTTTCAGGCGTGTCAACTGCCCAGCCTCCTCCTCTGTATTGGTCATAAATGGTAATCAATTCTTCGATGGGGCGAGGCAGGGAGACTCCAGTGAGCGCTTCCATTTCCTGCACCTTCTCGACCAGGTTGCCCATCAGGTAGTCTTTCTCATATTCAACTGACACAATGTGGAGGTGGAAGGGTTTGTCCAAAAGCCCGACGCCGTAAATCACGCCTGCTTCACACGTTCCCGTGCCACCGGGAAGGAAAAGATGGTCAAAGGATTTATCTTCCTTTTCCATTTGGTCAACCAGTTCAAGTACACAGTCCACATAACCCATGGAAGACAAAGGTTTGGAATTCCCCTCACCGTAAAGATAGGGCTTCTTGCCCTGACTTCGGATCGTTTCAACGATGTCGTGTGCTCTGTCTGCCCGGGTGAACTCATCAATATCGCCCAAAAATATGCGCTCCACGCCCATGAGCTCATCCAGGAGAGCGTTGCCCGTATAATGCGAAGGCGGGTCACTGTTATGGATGAGGAGGACCGGGAAATTAAATTTCCTGCCAAGGATGGCAGACATGGTGCCGAAATTGGATTGTAAAGGGCAGGCAATGACAAACAAATCCGCCTGACTGGCCAGGGCGTCTGCGAAGATATACTCAAGGTGTCGGGTCTTATTGCCTCCCGGGTTGGCGGTCATGTCATCCCGCTTCATATAGAGCCGGCCGGCAAAACCAATCGATCGACTGTAGTTGTCGATGGCTTCAAGTGGAGTTGGGTAGTTTCCTACAGACAGTTTCCGAAACTCCGCAATGAGTTCTTGCACTTGCTTGGGTGTCATGGACGTCTCCCCCTGCATAGTTATACACATCATTTGCAGGTGCTGTCAATTGGATAACTTGCACATAGCGTCCCTACGGCCTTGTTGCCTTATTTGGCGAAAGCAACATTTGTGCACTATGCGTATAAATGCAAACTAAATGAATTATTTTTAGTTGCTTCTGCCTGCGGCAAACACGAAAAAAGAAATAGAACGCCTGGTAAAGTGCTTTGAACACGCCATGTCAATGGTTCCTGTCCCCGGATTTGTCGTTCCATCTTTTCCTGTCAGAATGAATCCAATCCTTCACCTTGATGCCACGATTGTGGGGTATTCTGAACCTTGTCTGAAAAACAAGAGTTGAGAGGCAAGATCAATGAGCGAAGATAAGAAACTGATGACGCGTAAGAAACGCAAAAAATGGCCCTGGGTTCTATTGATCCTCCTCATCATCTTTGTCCTTTTGATCTTGGTCCTGCCAGGAAGACGCCAGTCGACCGGCTTCAACCTGCGCCAGGCGACGGTGGAGAAGGGGAGCCTGACCTTGACGGTGATCGGGACGGGACATCTGGGCTACCAGGAGTCTTCTTCCGTCGAGATCGTTTCCGGCCTCCTGGTCAATCGGGTTTATCGGGAAAAAGGTGATCGCGTAGCGAAAGGGGAGCCGATGGCTTCCTTTGACCCGCTCTCCATTCAGCTGTCCATCGACGCCATTCTCCAGGAGATCGAAGCCCTGGATCTGGCACTCGGCCGATTATCAACAGCAGATCGCACGGAAGTAATCAGGGCCGGCCAGGAAGGCCGCGTCAAGGCCATTTATATTGAAAAAGGTGATCTGGCCGCCGAGGTGTACGAGCGCCAGGGTGCTGTCATCCTCCTGTCGCTGGATGGCCTGATGGCGGTGACCTTTGAGAGTCCTCTGGAACTGCTGCCAGGCGAAAAGATCCGGGTGCTTCTGCCGCAGGGCGGAAGCAGGGACGGAAGGATTGAGAGGCGGGAGGGGACAGCCTACACCGTGACCTTGACTGATAACGGTCCGGAACCAGGCGAATTGGTCAAGCTTGAAAGCCCGGACGGCCAGGACTTGGGAGAAGGGGCGCTCCATATCCACCGCCCGCTTGCGGTCATCGCCCCGGAAGGGAAAGTCAAGGATCTGCATGTCACCCTCAACCAGAAGGTTGCTGTCGGCAAAGCGCTCTTCACACTGGAGGATCTGCCTGTCGGATCAGACTATGACAAGTTGCTGGCCGACCGGGAAGATCTGAAAGAGAAGTTGGATGAACTTCTTCTCCTTCAAAAGACAGGGATCCTGCCGGCGCCCTTTGATCTTTTTGTTTTGGATACCGCCTTGATCGAAGGTGAAAAAGCGGTCGATCCGATCAATGCGGACCCGGCTTTCATCGCGTTCACCGTGGCGCCGTCTGATCTGCTTGCCCTCACCATCGAGGTCGATGAGTTGGATGTCCTGTCGGTCAAGGAGGGTCAGGAGGCAGATCTTCGTTTTGACGCCATCGACGGTCAAACCTTTGAAGGCGTCATCGACCGGGTCGCCAACCAGGCGATTGAGGCCGGAGGCATTGCCAAGTATCCCGCCCGGGTTCTGATCGCTTCCGATCAAAGGATGCGGACAGGGATGAGTGTAACCGCGGTCATTACCGTTGATGAGAAAAAAGATATTCTGCTCCTGCCTGTCGCGGCGCTCCAGGAAAGCGGTGGCAGAGTTTTCGTTTATACGGAGCAGGATGAGAAAACGCTGGAACTTTCAGGTGAAGTCGAGGTGATCACAGGGCTTTCGGATGGAGAGAAGGTTGAGATCGTGCAGGGCCCGGAAGAAGGAAAAACAGTCTTCTACAAGGTCACCGCCAATGACAGCATGTTTCCCTTCAGCCCTCCCGCAGGGCATAGAAGCAGGGGAGACGAAGCTCCCGGGGAAGGGAATTCGCGATGAAAAAGCCCATGATTGAGCTCCGCCAGGTGTCGAAGATTTACCATGTCGGCGGTCAGGAGGTCCGGGCGCTCGATCAGGCTTCGCTGTCAATCGGCGAGGGAGAGTTTGTCAGTATTGTCGGTCCCTCAGGCAGCGGCAAGACCACCATGATGAACATCATCGGCTGTCTGGATGTCGCTGACAGCGGCGACTACATCCTGGATGGTTTGTCGATCGACCGTTATACCGACCGACAGCTGGCTGTCATCCGTAACCGCAAAATCGGTTTCGTCTTCCAGGGATTCAATCTGCTCACCCGTCTGACAGCCGAAGCCAACGTGGAACTGCCACTCATCTACCAGCGCAGGAGCATGAGTGAACGCAAAAAGATGGTTGCCGAGGCCTTGCATCTCGTCGGCCTGTACGACAGGCGGAAACACAAGCCCTAGGAGTTGTCCGGCGGTCAACAGCAGCGGGTGGCGATCGCCCGGGCGCTGGTCACCCGACCCTCACTTCTGCTGGCGGATGAGCCGACGGGCAACCTGGATTCCCGAACCGGAGCAGAAATCATTGAGCTCTTCCATCAGCTCCACC
>JAAZFK010000059.1 GCA_012511735.1 Clostridiaceae bacterium
CAATGACTTCCATGCGGTCATAGAGGGCGTGGGGAATGGTATCCACGGTGTTGGCCGTGGTGACGAAGAGCACCTTCGACAAGTCGTAAGGGATCTCGATGTAGTGGTCACGGAAAGAATGGTTCTGTTCCGGATCCAAGACCTCAAGGAGCGCCGAAGAGGGGTCGCCCCGGAAGTCACTTCCCAGCTTGTCAATCTCATCCAGCAAGAGCAGAGGATTGTCGGTGTCCACCTGTCGGATTGCCTGGATGATGCGGCCGGGCATGGATCCCACATAGGTGCGGCGATGGCCTCGAATCTCGGCTTCATCCCTGATGCCGCCAAGTGACAAGCGGATGTATTTCCGCCCCAACGATTCGGCAATGGCCTTGGCGATTGAAGTCTTGCCCGTGCCGGGCGGACCCACGAAACAGAGGATGGGGCCTTTGAGGGTGGAATCGCCATTTTTTTCGACCAAGAGCTTTCGCACGGCCAGATACTCCATGACCCGCTGCTTCAATTTGTCAAGACCATAGTGGTCGCGGTCCAGGATCTTCCTGGCCCGGCCCAAGTCGTGGCGTTCCTTGTCCAGTCTTCCGAAGGGGAGTTCAAGCAAAGTCTCGACCCAGGTTCGCTGGGTAGCGTACTCAGGGAAATGAGAGGGCAGGCGTTCCAGCCTGTCGATTTCTTTTGCCACTTTGGGTTTGTAATCTTCAGGAATGGACGATTTTTCCAGTTGCTCCCGCAAGCTGTCGACCTCGTCTTCCGAGTCGAATTCTTCGCCCAGTTCTTCCTGTATCACCCGCATCTGTTCACGGAGGAAGTAGTCTTTCTGGTTTTTTTCCAGCTGGGTCTGCACCTGTGAGGCGATCTTCTGCTCCAGTTCAGCCAGCTGGATCTCCCGGTGCAGGAAGCGCAGGATCAGCTTGATCCGCTCATGGACCGGGGTGGTCTCCAGGATCTTCTGCTGTTCGTCGAAACGGATGGATAACTGGCCCGCGATGATGTCTGCCGCATGACCCGGTTCCGCTTCATGGCGAACCAAGGCAACTGACTCCGGCGCGACCCGGTCCGTGATGGCGGCGTAACGCTGGAACATATCGATCATGAGCCGGGCGGACGCGTCCAGCTGGGGTGTCCGTTCCGGCGTGTTGACCAGGAGCGAGTGATAGCGCACCTCATAATGAGGCGTTTCAGAGACGTAATCGTCGATCTCCACCCTCTCGAGTCCGTAGACCAGAACCTTCATGGTGTCATCCGGCAGCTCCAGGACCTGACGGATAAAAGCGCGGGTACCGATGCGATAGATTTGCTCCTGATTGGGCCAGTATGGCTCCAGGCTGGTCTGACAGGACAGGATCAGTTCGTGCAGTCCAGTCATGGCCTGCCAAAGCTCCCGGATGGACTGCTCCCTGCCAACATCAAAAGATAAAAGTACACCAGGATAGATGACCATGCCCCGCAAGGGGATCAAGGGCAGCACACCACTGGTCCGGACCGCATGGCGGGTCAGCCGCCGGTTGGGCCTGTTCCTCCGGTTATTCCCGTTGGTTTCGGCTTCCTGCGGACTTTCCTGTGCGTCAGTCAGCTCTTTGTTGTCGCGATCGTCGTCGTGACTGTTTTGCATGTATTTTTCCTCTTACTTTAATTATTCGTTGTTATACACGGATCTAACACGCGTACGCGTATTACCCCGCGGCGTTTTATCTTAATATACAAATGTGTAATCAATATGAAAAGGGGACTCATTTGTCATCGCGGGATGTCCGGTAACACGATTCTATACGGCCTGCCAAGATCTGTCCATGCGTTGACATACGCCAGCTTCCTTTGTAAACTGACAAGGCTTGTCAAAGATACGGAGAGATGGTCGAGTTGGCTGAAGGCACCGGTCTTGAAAACCGGCGAGGATGCAAGTCCTCCGCGGGTTCGAATCCCGCTCTCTCCGCCATTTAAGGATTACAAGAGAGTAGGTCTTGTTGTCCTTTTTTATCTTGAATGACCTGCACCTCTAATATAGCTATCAGTGCAAATTTTGCACTTTTCTACTTTCACCAAGTGCAGAATTTGCACTTTCTCCTTGCGCCCCTGATGCAAAACGACTATGCTGGTACATGGTGAGGAATGCTTATGAACAGCAAATTGAAACAAACACGACAGGCCAACAAGCTAACTCAGCAAGAAGCAGCAGATTTGCTACAAGTTTCAGTTCGCTCCTACAAAGAATATGAAAACGATCCCAGAAAAGCAGATACGCTCAAGTATCGATTCATGCTAGAGCAACTTGAAAAACTTGGCTTTGTTGATGAAGAACACGGTGTACTGGAGCTTGAAGACATTATCAGAATATCCAGCGAAATATTTGAGAAATATCCGATTGATTATTGCTACCTCTTTGGTTCATATTCCCGAGGAGATGCCAAGGGAAACAGTGACATCGATTTGTTTATTTCTACAGAGTTAACAGGGTTAAAATACTTTGGCCTGATCGAGGAATTACGTGAAAATCTTCGAAAGCGGATCGACCTGGTTGCTCTGCAGCAATTGGGTGACAACATGGAGCTCGTAAATGAAGTCCTTAGTGAAGGCATAAAAATATATGGAAAATCGCAAATTGGCTAGTTACTATATCAGCAAAATACTCGAAGATATCGACTTCATAATGGCACAGATGAGCCTTGTCGAAGAACAAAATTTTGGAGAAAACCCGCTGCTTCTGGATTCAATGATGTTCCGTTTAATTCAAATATCAGAAAATGCGAAAAATATTAACAATGATTTCAAGAGCCAACACGAGAGCATTCCCTGGTTTGAGATGTATGGTCTCAGGAATAGGATCGTTCATGATTACGGCAATGTCGACCTTTCCATCATCTATGACACTTTGGTTAAAGATATACCTGAATTGAAGGAGGCTCTGGGCAGGCTAATGCTTTAAAATTGCCTGATTACCAATTCCGCGTTCAATAGTACTCATGTTCCTATGTTTCAATAAGAATGCTGAGAACCATACGCTCTCTACGTCAGAATCTGACTTAACTCCTCTTCAGCACCGCGTCGGGTTAGTATAGCCCCGGATCCTCCACTACAAGACCCTCGGCTGTCAACCCGAGCACATGGTCACAAACCTCTTTGAGAAAGACCCGGTCGTGGGAAATGCTGACGATTGCACCAGGGAAATCCGCAAGACCCCTTCTGAATGCCGGATTGCTCAAGGGAGATAAGAAACGGGTCGCTTCATCCAGGAGCAGAACATTAGGCTTTGTCAGACGCATTTTCGCATAGGCCAATTTTACCTTCTGGCCGCCAGAAAAAGTTGAGGTCTGCCGAAGCATCTCTTCTCTTGAAAAATTAAGGTTCCCCAAAAGGTTCGATGCCGCCTGCCGGAGTTCCTGAGAGCCTATAGGGTCCAGAAAATCTACGGCGCTTATCTGTCCATCCATAAAAACATTCCAATCCTGAGGAAAGTAAAAAACAGTCAGATCTTTTCTCTCCGACAGCTGGTCGCGGATAAGGGTTAGGAGAGTGCTTTTACCGCAGCCGTTAGCTCCCGTGATGCCGATCCGTTCGGTTCCTCCGACTTGGAGCCGGATATTCTTCGACAGGAGGAGATCCCCCGCCCGGAGCTCCTTGAGCTCCAGCCTCAGCACTTCCTTGTCTTTAGGCAATCCCGGCATATCCGCAAGAAAGAAGTCCACGTCATCTTCCCTGTCCGTCCGCCGGATACGGTTTTCGTACTCTCGTTCCATCCTCCGACCTGTTGATTTCACCGCATGCATCTTCTTCTTCAGGAGCCTGCCTCCGGATGGGTCTTTCCGGCTTATATTCATCTGATCCCGGTGGACCTTGTCCTGGATTTCCAGATGTCTCCTCTGTTTGTCCCGGTACTCCGCCTCCGCCTTGGCTGCCAGCTGATTTTGTTTTTCATAATTGTGAAGATACTGTTCTCGATATTGGCGAAATCCCAACCCGCTGAGGGTTGCCCGGGCCTCTGTCCGCCGCCAGATCTGTTCAATATGCAGGATGCTGGTTGCTGTTCGCTCAAGAAGAGTCTCATCGTGAGAAACAAAAAGCACAGGTTTCGACAATTCCCGGATCAGTGATTCCACATAACCAATACCTTCCAGATCCAGATCATTAGCCGGCTCATCCAGGACATAAATATCCGGCTGATCAAGGATCAGGCGAAGAAGGCGAAGTTTCATCCGTTCGCCTCCGGACAGGCTGCCTAGTTGCCTGGAGGTGTAAAACAAATCCGCACCCAGACCCATGAGACCAGCTTGCCGGAATAGCTCAGCGTCAGACAAGTAGGGCAATATATATTCCGAGACGGCAACCCCAAATAGCTCTTCAGGGCATTCCTGCTCCAGGTAGCCAAGGCTCCAGGGTTGATGGGTGACCGTCCCGGACCATTGCAGATAAGAGGCAGCAAGGTCCGGCCGGCAGATGACCCTGAGCAGAGCACTTTTACCGTTCCCTTCGCCTCCGATTATTGCCAGCTTGTCACCTTTTTGTAGACTAAAATTGAGATTTGAGATAAGGGGGTAACCGTCATGTGCCCGGCTGACGGTCAAGTCTTTGATTTGCAACATAAGAACTCCTGAATCAATGCCCCTGTCAAATAGGGCGGGGCGGTTCGATGAATCACGATATTCTTAGTTGATCACGGGTACACCTCAGACTTGATTTGATATTGTTCTCATGCTAGCAAGAAACAGCTTCATCCGCAAATAGAATATGAATAGATCTGGGAATTATTTCCAAGCATGCTGCAATGGTGAAGCGCTAAGACGCTTGACCTTGGAGAAGTACCCAAGAGATCGAAGAGGACGGTGTTCTAAACCGTTGGTGGTGGCAACTCCAGCGAGGGTTCAAAGAGCCAGAGACCTTCTTCAGACCCACACCCGACAGGTCCTACACTTTAAACTTCCAAGTTAACTTTTCTGACAAAAAATTTAAGATTCCGTTAATATCACCAACACGAAAACTGTCTTATTATCTGGAATTTCGTCTGCTATTTTTGACCCAACAACTGCACGAAATAAATCGGCATCCGATGGCGCAATCCAAATCTGCAATAAGGGCCCCGAATTTTTAATTTCTGCCTGTAACGAATCACCACTGATCAGTAAATCCATAAGTGGTGTCTGATAATAAAAATTACCTACTGAATCCGTGTAGGTTGTTGTTGATTTCGACTCGAGATAAGGGGACTCCCCATAAAAAGCGATCACATCCGTAACAGTCGCATCGGTTGCATACGCTTCACTTATAGATACTTCATGTTCCCTTGCACCGATAAATTCTGCATCAGGAAATATTGGAATATTTTTTCTTGAAGCTACGCCAGTGATACTCGGCTCATTACCCGACGGGCCCTCCTTGGACTCTTGTCCATTTGTATCTGATGCAGGGCTACTACAACCAATTAAAGATAAGATTATTAACAACGATAAAAGTACGATGCTTATCCTTTTCATTTTTCGAGATACTCCTTTTCCCTTTTACTCAGATTGATGCTTGATAGCTATATACATTAATAATGTATCATGCTTTCGGTAATTTAATAAGTGAAACTAATTTAGATTGTGCGGGAGAGATTGTGTTATCCATTGAAAAAGACGATAAAACCAGTGATCCATCTGACAATATCCGGTAATTGATTTATGTATACGAATGAATATAAATCATGCCGCTATTCATATTCAAAAATAAAATGGTTAAGCCAAATTTGAACTGCCGTAATCTCGCAATCTCTAAAACGATCTTTTCTCTAGATAATGGACGCCAAGGACGTCCTCTAGCGAGCAGATCTTGGGTGTTTGACACCGAACCCCCGGGTTTCAGTCGGGGGCTCGGTTTTGCTGACGGAATCATAAATCAAAAGCCGTCGATTATTGCCTCTTATCGATCCGGATTGTAATCTGCAAGATCAAACCCCGATTCAAGATAACCCTGCTGAATCCTGTCTTCGTACCCAGGATAAGCTTCTATATCCTGGCGGTTCTTGTAGCTGTCGGTCATTACATAAGCTAAGGCTGCAACCATCTTCCCGTTGACATTGACCATCAATTCTCTCTTATCGTAAGAACGAGGATAACCTTCATAATCGTCCAGCTTACGCTCATCTTCATCAGATATCTCCCAGATGAGCACCGGCACCTTGTCACCCTCCCGGGGCTCTATGTTGGCATAATGCGGCATTTTCAGCTGCCAGTCAGGTAAATAACTGTTTGCCACCACTTGGGCATCGGGGCATCTGAACGACATCTGTTCTCGATTCATATTGCTTCCGTAAGCCATGTACAATCTTCGTGCCATCTTCAGCTCCTCTTTCAAGATCTTCCAGTCTTTCTTGTAGTCTGCACCGAAAGGTCCTTTGGTGTGCCCGTTGATTAATCCTGAGTTGTATCCATGTAATCGATTAAGCACCAGGCAATTAAATGAAGGACAGAGCTCTCTTTCTTCTATCAGGAATTGACGCAGGCCACCCCTGACGAAAATGTTCAAACTGTTAATTTCTGTTTCAAGTGCATCGTAGCCGTGACCCCTGAATCCAGTTTTGACAGTGAAGGTCAGTCCCTTTTTAAGTGGTTTCTTAACAGCTTTGTTGCCGCCCAAATACTCTTTCATCAACATCGCGGACGCGATATAAGTAGGTGTGTTCGTGAAATCGACCACGGCTTCATTTGGCATGTCTCCCGATTCAAAAAGACTGAATGACCCGTCATCTCCCTGGAAGCTAAGAAGTGCTTCCAAGCTAATGTTTGAGTCACTGCCATTCAGGAGACTGTTCATCGCTTCCAACATCCCATTAAGTTTTTCAAAATCCGGTTTTCTTGTGTCTAATCTGCGTAAATACATTTTCTTCCCCCTTTCAATTTGTACTTCAAGAATAGTGGGGGCAGGAGGAACAAAACATACAATGGGATTTCCGTTTTTTACATATATTCGACTTTGGACCAATCAACAGCGATATCTCCATAGTCGATCCAGCGACTTTGGCAGCCTCTTTCTTCAATCTTCAGTTTGTTGTTCTTCACTTCAATCAATTTGACGTCCGCGGTGACAAGATGATCGTTCTCATCCAAATAACTGATCTCAATGTACTTTCCGCTTTTGTTCCAAAAGACCAGCTTGTAGTCGTTGCTCATCGCAAAAGCATTCTCTTCCAGGACATTCATGACCTCACCTTTCGTATATGACTTCTTGAGATTGGGTTTGAGAATTTTTTCTGCGTAGTCCGTCAACTGGCTGTAAATACTGTTAAAAATATTTTGATAAACTTCGCCGCCGGCAGCTTCCGATTTTTCTTCCAGAAGTTTTAAGAGCATGAGCAATTCACTCAGATTCAGTCCCAAAACGAGAGGATGAACGGTCGATCGATAGAAATGATGTTGACTCCCCTCATGTTTCGATTCAATTCTAAAAACGGAACCCAAAATATTGAGCCCTACCCTTAATTCATCCACATCGCTCCGTATGGTCCGGTCGTCTACGTCAAAGTAGGCTGCGATTTCACCGGTTCGCATCTTTTTTCCATGTAGCAGCTTCAA
>JAAZFK010000060.1 GCA_012511735.1 Clostridiaceae bacterium
AACGGTGGAGCATGGCGCATAAAAGTTATACTTATACTTAATTTAGCATAGTATTCTATTTATTTCTAACAAGGGCTGACTGACCGCCGCCGCGCCTGGCAAAGAACGCGCAGAGAAGGATGCACGCATCGCACGGCGCCTCCTTATTAGGGACAGTTTTCAGTCGATATCAGTCGGGATTAGTCGAAAGAGCCAGCGGATGATGGACGCTTGAGAATCAATACTGTCCCGTCCGTCTGTATGGTAGCCGTATGCAAGATAAACCTGGCCGTTTCGCTGTTGCAAAAGGTAATAAAAGGCGGCTTTCTGATCTTCAGCCACATCGAGCCGCCAGGCAGTGGAATTTCTTCTTCTGATACGGGCCAACTCCCTTTCCCGTCCGGTAAAAAACAGCTTGTCGAATTTGTCCTGGCTCAGGCTGAATTCTTCCATGACCCCCAGACTTTTCCAGTCATCGCCTTCACGAATCATTAACTCGTGATCCTTCGTTGATCGAAATAAAGGTGCTGTCTCTTCATCATATGAAAAAGAATAGAAAGGCGCCTGATAAAGGATCTCTTCCGTACTGAATGTCTGATCCCAAAGCAATCCGGCAGATTTTTTCGCTCTTTTCAGCAAAATCACGGCGGGCACGACCGCCGCCGCAGCCAAAGTAGCGGTAATCCAAAGCGCTGGCTTCTTACTGTCGAAAGTGTTCTTCACAGGATCCTTCCCTTACCGGTTTGGTGACGGAAACCCGCAACCGCACTTATCCTGTTACCATACTACGCTCTTGGCCCCTGACTGACAATGGTGAATGAGAATCGGGAGGGGATAGAAGGGGGCGGCAATCCTGGGACGACCGCCCCACATGGTTCAGGATTCGATCAGGTTGTGACTGACCAGAAAATCTCTTGCGATCTCGACGGGCGATGCGCCGTTGACATCGACCTCATAGGTCAGGTCGGTCATGGATTCGTTTGTGAATTGACCCGCCAATTTGTTCAACACCTCTTCCAGGTCCGGTGCCACATCCGCGTAGCGTTCGAATAAGTCTTCCCTGACCAGCAGGGCATCGTTATATTCAGCGAAGAAATTCAGGTCATCCTCCAGGACTTTCAGGCCAACCTTCTTGTTCATGCCGTCGGTCGAATAGACAATGGTGACATCCACCTGTCCACTTTCAACGGCTGAATATTTGAGCGCCAATTCGATTGCCTTGCTATCCTTGAACTCAAGACCATAAAAAGCGACAAAGGGACCATATTTCATGCTGCCCTCCTCGCTGAAAAACTCATGCTCAGCCCCGAAGTTCATTTGAGGCGCCAGGTCGATCAGGTCGGATATGGTATTCAGGTCGTGTTGATCTGCTAATTGTGCCGTGACTCCGATAGCATAGGTATTTTCGTGACCCAGCGGTTCCAAAAGCCGGGTTCCGTCCTTTTCAATGGCCAGCTGGTTGGCGAAATCATACAGGGATTGTCCTTGTGGAACATCTGACACATCCATTTTCAGATAAGTGGTCAAGAGCGTGCCATCATAGCTGTTCATCAGGTCGCTGTCACCTTTGACCAGGCTTCGGTAACTGTTGACCGGCGACATCTGGTCCCGGATCTCAACCTTGACTTCTGTGTGCGACTCAACCAGGATTTTTACCATCTGATGAATGATTTGCATTTCAGAAAACTCACCGTCATAAATAATGATCGGTTTGTCCGGACCGCTCGTGTTGCCGGCACAACCGGCCAGTATCGACACCGTCAGAATGACGGTCAGTAACATAATAATTAGTTTCTTCATGGAATTCTCCTTATCCAATGAGTCCTCTTGCGGACTCTTCCTTCTTTTAAGCGCTTACACGCTTGTTAAGACGCTTTTCGATCAGAGCCATCACACCATCAAAAATGACGGCCATGGCCATGAGGGTCAGCGTCCCTGACAAAATCAATTTCATATTCTGTGTCCGGATGCCCTGGTTGATGATGGAACCCAGACCGCCGCCTCCCACGGAGGTCGCGAATACCGCAATACCCACGGAGGTCACCGTGGCAATCCTGATCCCTGTAAAAATCATTGGGAAGGAGAGTGGCAGTTCCACGCTGAACAAGCGATCCAACCTGGACATCCCCATGCCCCGTGCGGCTCGTTTGATTCCCTGATCAATGGTCTCCAGACCAAGATAGGTATTGTGAACAATCGGCAACAGCGAGTAGAGCAGAAGTCCAATAATCACTGTCGTTTTACCGGCGCCCACTACCAGCATGACCAGCCCCAGCAAGGCCAGGGCGGGCACTGTCTGCAGCAATTCGCTGATCCATAAAATGGGCTTGCGAAGCGGCCTGTACAAGGAGGCCATCACCCCCAAGGGCAAGCCTGCCGCAATGGAAACGATCACGGATGCGAAGACGATGTATAGATGTTCAAGTAATATCTTTGTGTTCATCAGACACCTGCTTTCCTGACGCTTCTCCGTTTAAACAAATCGATCAGCAAACTGAGAACGACGGCCATCACCGCGGCAGGAACGGCGCCCGCAACGATCAGTGCGTTGTTGTTGGTCGCGATGCCGATGTAGATGAACTCGCCCAAGCCTCCCAGCCCGATCATGGAAGCCAGAACGGCCCAACTCACCGTGTAGACCGTGGACATCCTAAGCCCACCGATGATGGAAGGGACCGCCAAGGGGAGTTCCACCTCAAAGAGCCGTTCAAGCGGGGACATGCCGCAACCTCTGGCGGCTTCGATCAGGCTGGCATCGACTTCCATCAGACCCACGTAGGTGTTTTTCAGAATCGGAAACATGGCGTAAATAGCCAGCGCCGTGATGACCGTGACCGGCTTCATGCCCAGGTACAAAAACAGAACTCCGATGAAAACCACCCCAGGTATTGTCTGGAAGATGGAGATAAGAGGCAGGACAAACCGGGCCATCCTGGGCACACGCGAAAGCAAGATCCCCAATACCAAGGCAACCACAAATCCGATGGACACCGAGATCAGGACATAGAGAAAATGGACACCGATGGCCGTAATTATTTTTTGTCCATACAGGTCAAAGAAAGTCATGACTCATCCCCCCACAAGGCATCAGCCATGGCGCGCGCCATACTGGTTTTAGTGACGATCCCCGCGATGGTATCGTTGTCGTGCAGTACGACAACAAAGTCGCTGTCAGAATCCAGCAATTTTTCGAAGCTGTCGGCAGCGTCGTCCTTGGTATAGGACACCGCGTTAGGTGTCACAGGGATCTCCCCGATCGTTTGTGCCTGCTTACCAAATTTTCGGATATTGCCGATGGTGACCGAACCGGCATAGGTTTCGTCTTCGTTTTTAATCAGAAGTGTATCAATTTGGCGCCGGGCCATAATCTGAGTACTTTTTTTGACGCCATCGCTCCGATAGGCGCTGGCGGGATGGGATTTCATAAAATCAGCCGCTGTGAGCGAATTCACGCCATTCTCCGACAGTCTCTTTCCCATGAATTGCTTGATCAGATCACTGGCCGGATTCTCCAACATTTCATCCGGCCCGGCCATCTGGACAATCTTCCCCTGATCCATGAAGATGATGGTATCCGCCAGTTTCAGGGCTTCGTCCATGTCGTGGGTCACGAAGACGATGGTCTTCTTCAGTTTTTTATGAAGACGAATGATTTCATCCTGCAGGACATTTCGTGTCATGGGATCCAAGGCACCGAAGGGCTCGTCCATGAGCACGATGGGCGGCGAGGCCGCCAGCGCCCTCAACACCCCGATACGCTGTTGTTGCCCGCCCGAAAGCTCCGACGGATACTTATGGGCGTATTCCTCATAGGACATGTTGACCATGTCGAGCAGGTCACGGGTGATCTGTTCGATTTCTTCCTTGCTGTATTTCAACCGCTTGGGTACAACGGCAATGTTTTGCGCCACGGTCATGTTAGGGAAGAGACCAATCTCCTGAATGACATAACCGATTTTCCGCCTCAATTGGACGGGGTTCGCGTCCATAATATCCTTCCCCTCGACGTAAATCCGACCGGCTTCCGGCTCAATCAAACGGTTAATGGTCTTCAGTGTGGTTGTTTTGCCACACCCGCTTGGTCCGATCAGCACGGCGAACTCACCCTCCTTGATCTCAAAACTGATCTGATCGAGGATGACAGCATCCCCGTACTTTTTTACGACTTCTTCAAACCGAATCATTTCCGTCCTCGTTCCCGGTTGCAAATAAAAAAGACCCCGCGCCAGATCATTCGGATGGAAACGCCATTCACGTATGCTCTGGACCGAAGTCTTTATAAACACCTTGCTCTCGGGCAAGTTAACGCTCGTATTTATCCCGGCTATTCTCTCTCAGCCCCACCGTTCAAAACCATCCTGGTAAATCACTGCAACTCTGTTTTAACTATCTATTCTTACTTGAATCCGGGCTGCTGATTCAAGCAACTAATTACCAACCATAACGCAGATTTCCAGCTTCGTCAAATCGAGTTTAGCTCATGCGGACGTCCTGAAAAAACCCCTTCGTGTTGCAATAACCAGGTCTTTCGAGGCAGTCCGCCGCCGAATCCGGTCAAGCTTCCATCAGCTCCAATGACTCTGTGACAGGGGATGACAATGCTGATGGGGTTGTGACCAACAGCCCCGCCAACCGCACGCGCGGACATCCGGTCAAGTCCCCTCTTTTTGGCCATGAGCCCGGCGATCTCCCCATAAGACATGGTTTGCCCGTAAGGAATCTCGAGCAGGATCTTCCAGACCTCCTGACGAAAAGCCGTCCCGTCAGGAGCCAGTTGTAATTCCCCGGGTTCCGGCTGGTCACCCGCCAGGTAGCGATCAAGCCAGGCCTTCGTCTGCGCCAGGATGGGGAAATCGTCTCGATCCTGCGCTTCTTCTTTCAGGCTTGCCCTAAAATATTTTTGTCCCAGGAACCAAATACCCTTGAGCGATTCAAGATCGCTTACCAACAGAAGCTGACCGATCGGGGCGTCGTAGGTTGATTGATAAAGCATGGGCACTCCTAACGCCAGTTCCAGATATTGACGGTCGCGTAGGCACGCCACGGCCGCCAGGCTTCCGACAAGGTCTGAATCTCTTTTTGTGACCTGGGCTCCAGGACCTTTTTTACTCCATAATCGGTCGATGGGAAGGCGTCGGACCATTTCAGGGCTCTCATGGCCAGGTAGTGAGCCGTCCAGGGGCCTACCCCCTTGATAGTCATCAATTCCTTCATCACCTCCTGGGCAGCAGCAGGTGACTGCGGTTGCAAAAGGCCTCTTATGGTGATGCCCGCCAGCGACCGGATGGTCTGGGAGCGTTGCCCGGTCACACCCAGCGAGCCCAAGGTGTTGGGCAGGTCTTCGCCGAAATTCAAAACAGATTCAGCCGTAGGGAAGGCATGAGTCAGCCCCTCAATGCCGGTTTCGACCGGTTCACCCAGGTTGAGCGCTAGTCTGGAGGCCAGCGTCCGGGCTGCTTTGACTGTAATTTGCTGGCCAAGAACGGCGCGAACACACATCTCGAAGGCGTCGTAGGTCCCTGGCACGCGAGTCCCGGGGATGCAGAGTCCCGCCTTGATCTCGTTCATGGTTCGAAGCCGGTCGTAGATTTCATGGGGATCGCAGTTCAGATCGAACATGTGGCCTATTTTTTCTTCCACAAGAGGCAGGATCGGGTGCAACTGATCCGGCAGGATGAGCCGGAGTTGGTCTCCCTCAGGCTCGTGAGCCACAGCAATCCAACCGATCCATTCCCTGCCATCGACGGATTCCCGGATCACCCTCCAATAGGCTTGATCGCGGACCATTTCGACGCCGTCAATGGCGCGCCCCTCAAAGAAAGTCAAGAGCTTGTCCCATTCGTAGGGCGGGCGGTAGGGGAGTTTTTTGCTGATCACCTGTCCGGCTATCTTAATGTCGGTCATTGGCAACCCTCCTCTCTGGATTTGCTGATCTTCTTCTCAGTTTATCGCAGAATGAGCCAAACAACCGGTTACGTGATTCCTGGGTTGAAAAAGAGCGGACAGTCATCCGCTCTTTTCATTCAGGCTGTGGCAGCTTCATCTACTCGTGAAGCTGTCCCCTTGTTTTCAATCATTCATAGAAAATCTCGGGATTCTCGATTACCTTGACCAGATCCGCGAGGAATTTCGCGGCAACGACGCCATCGATCACCCGGTGGTCAGCAGATATTGTGAATTTGGCCATGGGCCGGACTGAGATATTGTCGTATT
>JAAZFK010000061.1 GCA_012511735.1 Clostridiaceae bacterium
AGGGTGTTAAGGAATCCGACCTCGAGGCCATCGCGGACGGCGCTCTTGAATACATGAGCGGCGCCTTTGATCTCGATTTGAGGAAACCCAACAGGGATGACCTCCTTGAGATTTTGAGGGCATCACTCTAACGCGTCATGAAGTAAATTTTTCATTCTCTTTCAAATCCTTCTTCGATTACGCAGACCCCCGGGGTCTGCGTAGTCGTTTTGGGCAGATCGACATGTCGCTCTGATCCTCTGATCCTTCACATGTTCAAGTCCCCCAGTGCGAGCCTCCTGGGGGACTGATAAAATGATGACAGATACGATAGATCAAGAGGTAAAGAACCGTGACAAGCCCGCAATTTAAGCTCCCCAACAGTGCTACTCCCTATCCTGAATCTTATGTGCAAGCAAAGGACACCCGTCTCTTGATGGCTCGAGCTGGCGCGAACGACATGCTTTACGCCGAAGGTCAGGGACCCCTCTTCCAGGAACTGGAAGGTGTCGTGGAGCAGAATGTCAAAATCTGTCCCCTGACAAGTGATAACAGGCGGATCGTCAATCGGCATCTGCCCTTTACACGCCCATCGGCCTTCGGCAGGGAACATGCGACCCTGGGTCTCGGCGATAGGCTTGGGCTTTGCTCCGATGCCCATCTCCAGGCGGTCAAGGGGCACCCTATCAAACCCATCCTGGCACAACAGAGCATCCGGGAATTGACCTTGATGCACAGAAATTATGACCAGGTGATGGACGCGGCAGCCTGGTCTGTCCTCCGCAATGGTTGGCATGAAGGCTGGGGAGCTGACGGTGACCACTTGAAGCAGGATGAAGAGGTGGCCATGGCGCTTAGAGCAGGCTGCACCATGATCACCCTTGACTGTTCCGAGCGTCTGGGTAAGAAGCCTGATCAAGCGGAGGCGGTCGGAGACTTTAGGGCGCTGCCTGAGGATTTGCGGGAGCGTTTCATCGGGGATTATCTGCAGCAAACCGACGCCCGGGGTTTGGATCTTATCTTTACCGAGGAATCCCTGGCGGAGATCGTCGCCGTCTACTGGCCCGCCGTTGAATTTGCGGTCCATATCTGGTTCGAACTTCTTGAGGGGGCGGGCCGGGCAATGGATTACGAGATTTCCCTTGACGAAACCCTGGCCACGACACCACCCGCTGCTCATTACTTCGTGGCCAATGAATTAACCAAAGCGGGAGTATCTTACACCAGTTTGGCGCCACGTTTTGTCGGAGAATTCCAGAAGGGAATCGACTATTTAGGTGATCTGGATGAATTTTCTGAGGATTTCGTCGCCCACGCGAAGATCGCGGACGCCTTTGGTCACAAGATCAGTGTTCATTCGGGAAGTGACAAGTTTCTTATCTTCCCCCTGGTCGGCCTTCATACCGCCAACCGCTTCCACCTGAAAACCGCCGGAACTTCGTGGCTGGAGGGAGTGCGGGTTCTTGCCCGCCTGGAACCTGCCCTTTACCGTCGACTCCATGCGAGAGCGCTTGACACTTTCGAAGACGCGTCCGCCTATTATCAGGTCAAGGCGGATCTGTCAAAGATCAGGCCGCTTTCATCTGTCGATGACTCGGAACTCCCCCTCTACCTGACGGAAGAAGACTCAAGACAGTTACTCCACATCACGTATGGACTCTTATTTGATGATCCTCAACTTGCAAGTGCCATGATGACTGCCTTTGGCAAACACAAAAGCGCTTACGACGCTGGGCTGGCCAGCCATATCAGAAAACACATCACTTGCTTGGGGCTCTGATTCCGTGGTTTGTAATCTCTGGTAAAAGCAGAAGGCGGCCTTACGAGCCGCCTTTTCTGTTGTTTGCTATTTTTTGGATTTCAGAAGCTACTCGTCTTCGCCATTTCCACCCAGAAAAACATTTTGGGTCACCAGTTCCTGGCCCACCCGGTCGAGATGCTCCACCAAGGCCCGGTAAGCCCTG
>JAAZFK010000062.1 GCA_012511735.1 Clostridiaceae bacterium
CCCTTTCTCGAAGGAGGCAAACTTTTATCAACTATTATGGTACTTGTATGTTAATATAATTGTCTTCTAAAGACAAAAACACTCTGAAGCTATAGCTCTAAAGAAACTTTGTCCACAAGCCAATCCAGTGTTGTCAAATTTTCTTAATACCATCCAGAATATCCTAAGAACAGAAGCCGTCCGCCCAACCGGGTAGAACTTTATCTTTTAAATCTTTGAAACGGTATGTGACCACTTTACATAAATACTTCTTTTTACTTTCCAGAACAAGAATTAATTGAAGTTGCGTTCCTTAGAGCCTTCCTTACATATTAATCCTAAACAGGGCGTCTCGCTCTCCAAGACCATTAAAAGTAAGACATCATTTCATTTATCACATTTTTTCCGGCT
Organism: Clostridiaceae bacterium; assembly: GCA_012511735.1. Lineage (GTDB taxonomy): Bacteria > Bacillota > Clostridia > Saccharofermentanales > DTU023 > UBA4923. Next base: position 391 of record JAAZFK010000062.1, read on the forward strand.
TATGATGCTGCATGGATGAACTCGTGTTTCCCTATAACCGGGTGCACTCCAATGTAATTTAATCATAATTGACTTCAATGCTGTATCCATTTTCTTTGGTTGACAAGGAGACAGCTGCCCCTTATAGTGGATCACAACAATTGAATAGCCGAGAAACCGTTGACGCGGAGATAAAGGTGTATGTGCGGTCACAGAGAGCGGGAGAAGCTGGAAACCCGTACCAGGCAGTACATCAAATGGACCGCTGAGGGCATGGAATAAAAGAAGTTGCTTCCGAGTATTCCATGACGTGACGCATACGTTAGTTGCGGGGGATATGATGGTATCCCGTGAGCGCACGGAGTTTCCGTGAATCAAGGTGGCACCGCGGATGAGATTCACCCGTCCTTGACAAGGTATTTGTCAGGGGCGGGTTTTTTTATGGCCTGCTTGGACGGAAAGGAAAATAAATGATCATCCGGTTGCAACTTCTGGATTTTTTTCATCGATGGCGTCTGACCCTGGGATAAATCGTCAAGTTATTTTGTTTGGGGTCAGGAGGGATCCATGGAAAAGAAAGGATATTTTGGTGGTTTCGGCGGACAATATCTGCCTGAGCTGCTGATGAGTGAGATCAAGAATTTGGAGGAGGCCTATGGCTGCTACCGGCAGGATCCGGACTTTCAGACTGAACTGAACCGGCTCCTGGTTGACTATGTCGGGCGGCCCTCCCTTCTCTACTTTGCCAAAGCCATGACAGAAGACCTGGGCGGGGCAAAAATCTATCTAAAACGGGAGGATCTGAACCACACCGGGTCGCACAAGATCAACAACGCGCTGGGCCAGGCACTCCTGGCCAGGGAAATGGGTAAAAAACGTCTGATTGCCGAAACGGGGGCCGGCCAACACGGCGTCGCCACAGCGACAGCCGCCGCGCTGATGGGCTTGTCCTGTGACATCTTCATGGGGCAGGAGGATCTTGAACGACAAGCCTTGAATGTCTACCGGATGGAACTGCTGGGCGCGACCGTTCACCCAGTCAAAACCGGCAGCCGGGTGCTCAAGGACGCGGTCAACGCCACCCTGGGCGAATGGGCCAGGGATACCCGCGAGACCTACTACCTGCTGGGTTCAGTCGTCGGCCCCCATCCCTTCCCCACCATGGTCAGGGACTTTCAGAGCGTCATCGGCCGTGAGACACGTCAACAGCTACTGAATCTGGAAGGCCGGCTTCCAGACGTCCTGATCGCCTCATGTGGTGGGGGAAGCAACGCCATGGGGCTTTTCCATCCCTTTCTCCAGGATATCCAGGTTCAACTGATCGGCTGTGAAGCGGGCGGTTTTGGCCTCCATACCGATCAGCACGCTGCGACACTCACCTCCGGCGAGCCCGGTATCTTCCATGGAATGAAAACCTACTTCTGTCAGGATGGACGGGGTCGGATCGCCCCGGTCTACTCCATATCAGCCGGGCTGGACTATCCGGGAGTCGGCCCGGAACATGCCTGGCTTAAAGAGTCCGGCCGCGCCTCCTATGTATCGGTCACCGATGATGAGGCGGTCGGGGCTTTCGAATACCTGTCAAGGATAGAAGGGATCATCCCGGCCGTGGAGAGCGCCCACGCTGTTGCCCAGACGCTAAAATTGGCGCCGGAAATGAAAAAGGATCAACTGCTTGTAGTCAATTTATCTGGCAGAGGCGACAAAGACGTTGCGGCCATGGCCGCTTATCGCGGGAGGGAAATCCATGAATAGAATCAGCAAAAGCTTTAGACGTGGAAAAATGATTATTGTCTCTCTCATGGGCGGAGATCCCGGCCCGGCCGCCAGCGAGGCATTTGTCATCTCCCTGCTGGACGCGGGCGCGGACATGGCCATCATCGGTATTCCCTTCTCGGATCCGGCAGCAGAAAGTCCCGCTCAACAAAAAGCACACCTGCGGGCCATCCAGGCAGGGACAGACACTTCTTCCCTGTTCGATCTGGCGCGCAGACTCCGGCAAAAGACGGATAAACCCCTGCTCTTCCAGACCTACCTGAATCCAATCTTTCATTACGGTTACCAACTATTTTTCTCTGATTGCCGGGAAGTGGGGATCGACGGAGTCATTCCCCTTGACTTACCCTACGAAGAGCGCCATCAACTTCTTCCCCACGCGCGTTCATACGGCGTGGATTTGATTCCAATCGTC
>JAAZFK010000063.1 GCA_012511735.1 Clostridiaceae bacterium
CCATTTCATGGTCTTCCATGTGACTTCCGGCTTGGTGATGGTGGGATCTTTTTCCATCCGGATGGTGATGTCGATCCGGGATTCACGGGTCAGGTTGTCCAACAGCAGTAGCCGGCCCTTGTGGCTTTCCAGCTCCAGGGTCAGCTCGTCAATGCGCGACTGGACCATCAGGGGTTCTTCAACGGTGTCCGCCTTGGCCAACATGGTCCGGTAGTGGCTGATCAGGTCTTCTGTCGACCGGATCCGGGTTTGGGTATCGTAATAGGCTTCAGTCACCTCTTCACTGGTGACTGATTTGGATTCCACCTTGGTTACATTTTCCGCTGTGTGGTCCATGAAGATGTCAAGTTTCCCGAAGGGCACTGCCACTTTCATGTTGATCCATTTAATGTCGCCCGACGCTTCCTGGTCATAGGAGATGACCCGGCCACCCAGACTGAGCGTCAGCGATGCCAGCGACTCGTAGGTCTTGTCGATGTCGGAGCTGCGCAGGGCAAGACTGCCGTTCTGGATGAATTTGCGCTCGACCTTGTCCGCGGGAAGCGGGGCCGTCTGGGGACTGTCCGGCGCGATATCCTGGAAGTCATCCTCCACACCGCCCCATTCGTTGCCCGTGTCCCATTCACCCGGGGCCTCATCCCTGGGAGGGGCATAATCTTTGGATACACTGGCACAACCCACGCCCATCAGGACAACCAGCAGGAGAGCTGTCATCACGATGGCTATTTTGAAACTCTTTTTCATTCTTTTTCTCCTCTTCCTCTTCCGGGCCGGAACAAGGCGGCCCGCCCTTCATTTTCCTGTCTACCCTTTAAGACGTCAGTCTGTCAAAGAGGTTACCCGGTCTGATCAGGCCTGTCTCGCGGGGCCTTTCGGCGCGGGAGCCTTGACGACCGTGATCTCCAGCGTCGCATCCTGCCGGTTATGAACATTCATTTTGGTGTTGACCGGGATCTTGAGCAGGGTCCCCTTGGGATAGTCATTCACCTCCTGGTCGCCAAGGCCGATGGAGAGCAGGCCCCTCAGCACCGTCATGTAGACCTGGCTGTTGGAATAATGAACCGGCAGGCCCTGATCCTTGCCGAGGATCATGTGCATGTAATGCAAATTCTCATCCATGACTACTGCTTTAATTGATTTTTCATCCGTCTGAACCAACTGATAGACTGTCTCGATCATGCCTCAAATCCTCCAAAATCCAGGTGTCTGTCCGTTTGCCTCATTCCAGGCTTCTGCCGGAATAACGCTCCAGTTCCTTAAAGAGTTTTTCGTTGTTCTTGTAAATCTTTTTATAGATGCCCGTATAGATATCCTCATAGATGGCCACATTCTTCGCGTCCGGCCAGAAGGTTCGTTCCTCGCGGATCATGGCCTGAACGCCCTCCTGGTAGGAATCGAAGAAGCCTGCCCAGACGCCGGCGTTAATGGCAGCGCCCACCGCGCTGACTTCCCCGCTGGCCAGACGTACCGCGGGCAGGTTGAAGATGTCAGCAGTCAGCTGCATAGCGGCGTCCGATTGGCTGCCGCCGCCCACCACCGTCAGTTTCTGGACCCGGGTCCGGCTCTTGGCCTCAATCAGTTCCAGGCCTTCGCGCAGGGCGTAGGCAATGCTCTCCAGGATGGCCCGGTAGAGATCCACTTCCCTGTGCCGGTCGATCCAGCCCGCGATCATGCCCTTGCCGTGGGGATAGAGACCGGGATGGATGGTCCAGAAGGGAAAGACAAAGAGACCGTTGGAGCCCGGCGCCACTTCCAGGGCCTCCTTGTTCATCCGCTGCAGGAACTCAGGAAAACCGCTCTCCTGCGCGTACTGCCTGCAAAACCAGGTAACCAGCCAGTAGCCCCGGTAGATGCTGTACTCAGGATTCCAGGCGTCGGGTACACAGCCGGCAAAAGTATAAAATTTTAACTTCTTGTCCTCGACCGGCCGGAGGGTGGTGGTCCCCAAAGTGGCCATGGTGCCATAGCTGATCACTGCCTGGGAAGGGTCGAAGACGCCGCCGCCCAGGGTCTCACACTGCTTGTCACCCGCGGAGGCGATGACCGGCAGGCCAACCGGCAGGCCGCTGGCCCGGTGACCGGCCTCGGTGATCCGGCCGATCTCCTCTCCCGGAGCCACCAGATCAGGTAATTGCTCACGCCGGAC
>JAAZFK010000064.1 GCA_012511735.1 Clostridiaceae bacterium
AGGCTCCCGGTCACCGAAATCCAGGATGGGATGCGCCTCAATCCGAAGCGATGGATTTTGCTCTGCCATTCAGGCTTCCTCCATGTAAGGATAGGGGACTCCCACGATGGGAACGAAGTTCTCCTTGATGGATCGGGGACTGGTCCAGCGGATCATGTTGAGAAGCGATCCTGCCTTGTCGTTGGTGCCTGAAGCCCGGGATCCCCCAAATGGCTGCTGGCCTACCACGGCACCGGTCGGCTTATCATTCAGATAGAAGTTGCCGGCGGCGTGCGAGAGCGCCCGCTCCATCATGACCAGGGCCTGGCGGTCCTGAGCGAAGATGGCGCCTGTCAGGCCATAAGGCGTGCAGGTGTCACAAAGGCGCAGCGCCTCCTCCAGCTGGTCGTCCGGGTAGACATAAACCGTCAGAACCGGACCAAAGATCTCATCTACCATGGTGACGTAATCAGGTTTTTTGGCCAGGATGACGGTCGGATGAACGAAGTAGCCCTTGGAATCATCGCAGGATCCGATCAGGACCTCGGCGTCCTCCGAGTCGCGCGCGTCATTGATGTAGCCCTTGATCTTGTCGAAAGAAGCCCTGTCGATGACCGCTCCCATGAAAGTATCAAATTCCATGGGGTCGCCTACCTTGAGCTTTCGGATTTCCTCCAGCAGCTCTTCTTTGACTTTCGGCCAAAGGCTCTGGGGGATGTAGGCTCTTGAAGCAGCTGAACACTTCTGTCCCTGGTACTCAAAGGCGCCCCTGACCAGGGCGGTGACCAATGAATCCACATGGGCGCTGGGATGGGCGAAGACGAAGTCCTTGCCGCCGGTCTCACCCACCAGACGCGGGTACTGGCTGTAGTCAGCGATGTTGCAGCCTACCTGTTGCCAGATCTGCTGGAAGGTGGACGTCGACCCTGTAAAGTGGATACCGCCCAGCCTGGGATCCGCGACGACCACCCGGCCTACATCAGAACCCGCCGAGGGCACCAGATTGATGACTCCGTCCGGCAAGCCGGCTTCCTTCAGGAGGAGATAGAGATAATAACCGGAAAGCGCGCCTGTTCCCGCCGGCTTCCAGACCACGGTATTGCCCATGAGGGCGGGCGCGGTCGGCAGGTTGCCCGCGATTGAGGTGAAGTTAAAGGGAGTGATGGCCAGGACAAAGCCGTCCAGCGGCCGGTACTCCATCCGGTTCCAGATGCCCTTGGAGCTTTCCGGCTGCATGCGGTAGATCTGGTCGGCAAAAGCCACGTTGTAGCGGAAGAAGTCACAGAGTTCGCAGGCGGAATCAATCTCCGCCTGGAAGACGGTCTTGCTTTGACCCAGCATGGTCGACGCGTTGACCCGGTCACGCCAGGGACCCGAGAGCAGATCCGCCGCCTTGAGGAAGATCGCCTGACGGTGTTCCAGGGGCATGGCCGCCCAGTCTGCCTTGGCTTCCAGGGCCGCGTCCATGGCCATCCGCAATTCTTCTTCTCCCCCCTGATGAACCCGGGCCAGGACATGGCCGTGTTCATGGGGCATGACCACTTCCTTGATCTTGCCGGTTCTGATCTCTTTACCGCCAATAAAAACCGGTATATCGAGGATCATACCGGCTTGTCGTTTGAGTTCTTGTTTGAGTGATTCGCGGGCACCAGAGCCTGGAGTATAGTCCAGAAGAGGCTCGTTGTTTACGTGGGGAACCGAGAAAATACCGTTCATGCTTGTCTCCCTTTCCATTCATGGCCTTGAGAGCCTGATCGGCAACCAAAGGCCTCCCCTGTTCTGCGGGCTGCAGGGATCGTCCATAAACGTCCGACAACCTCCCCCATTATAGGACATATGCAAATTTGATTACCAGCTTTTGACAAAGAGGATAAGCAGAAGATTAGGCTGTAATATTTGAATATATTTTCAAATACAAAAAATGAAATAGAAATCAAATCTATTCTTTCAAGAAATATAAAAGGTCGTAAACAGACGGAGTGGCAAGCCTTGTCACCTTATTGTAATCTATCTGTTATTGACATATGTTTATTATGAGGCTAAATAAAAGTATAAGATATGCATAATATTAGTAGTTCAAGAAATCCATGAAACGATGACAGAAAGAAGAGGTCTGGCCCACATGAATCGAACAGTTGCAAAAATCAACCATTTTAAATGGATCTTCGTTTGTCTTGCTATTTTCCTGATAGCAGGAGCCCTGTTTGTGGGACTCTCCCGCCAGGTGAAAGCGGATTCAACCATCCATGAGGTAGATAACGTGGATGACTTCCTAGAGGCCTTTGAGACGGCTGGAGATGGAGATACCATCCAGCTGACCCAACCCATCAATTTGACGTTGGATGCGGGATGGTCTACTGGGGGTGAGAACAAGATCAAAATCGACAAAGATATTACCCTCAACTGCAACGAACATACGCTGACACTCTCGAATAAAGACAATTGAATATTCCGCATCAAGTTGAGCCATCGTTCCGTCTCTTCAGAGCCACCTGTTCCGAAAACTGGATACCACCGCTTCCGTTTTTCGAAAGCCATGGATTCCGAACTTGAGAGCCACTATTTCCGCA
>JAAZFK010000009.1 GCA_012511735.1 Clostridiaceae bacterium
ATGGCCGGAGCCGGCGGTCAGGATCTGGTTCTCAAGGTGCCGCCCGGTACCCTGGTCCTGCACTCGGAAACGCGTGAGATGATCGCCGATTTGCGGCAGGATGGCGATCAGGTCGTTGTGGCCAGGGGAGGCCTTGGCGGTCGGGGCAACATGAACTTTGCCAATTCGGTCAGGCAGGCCCCGCGTTTTGCCACAGCGGGAAGGTCAGGCACTAAGCTCAAGGTGGATCTGGAGTTGCGTCTGCTCGCGGACGCGGCACTGGTAGGTTTCCCCAACGCGGGGAAGTCGACGCTGCTGTCTGTTGTCTCCGCGGCCAAACCGAAGATCGCGTCCTACCCGTTTACCACCCTGCAGCCCGTGCTGGGTGTGGCTGAGGTCGGCGGTGCCCGCTTTGTCCTGATTGATGTTCCCGGCTTGATTGAAGGCGCCGCGGAAGGGGCGGGGATGGGACATGACTTCCTGCGGCACATTGAGCGGGCCCGTATCCTGATTCATGTCCTGGATGCCTCCGATTTTGACGGCACCCTGCCGCTGGATCGCTTCCATGCCCTCAACGATGAACTCGAAAAGTACAAAAACCTGATCGGCAAACGGCCTATGTGGGTGGTCATCAACAAGATTGACCTTGTCGGGGAGGAAGAAGTCACACGTCTGAAAACCAGAATCGAAAAAGAGGGCTACCGGGTCTTTGCCCTTTCCGCCGCGACGACAGCCGGTGTGAAAGATTTTCTCCAGGCGCTGGCCGCGGTCGTGCTGACCTTGCCCCTGCCTGATCTGGAAGAAATAGAGCAGAGGAAAGTGTATCGGTTCGAGAAACGATACGACTTCGAAATCAAAAGGATCAAGGGTATCGTGGCGGTGGAGGGTCCTTACATCAGGGAACTGATGCTGTCGACCAACTTCAGTGATACCGAGTCATTTCGTCATTTTCAGAAACGCATCATCGAAAGTGGCATCCAGGATGCCCTGCTCGATGCCGGGGTAGAGGAAGGTGACCAGGTTCTGCTGGATGGATCCTCCTTCGAATTCTCTTTATAGACAGATCAATTCCAAAACAGATTCGTGTATACTAATCCAAATAAATGACTGAATGGCGTTCGGTTTTGACCGGCAGGCCCTTCAGCCAAAGTGAGGTTGATTATGCAAAAATATGTTTGCGATGTGTGCGGTTATATTTACGACCCTGAATTCGGTGATCCGGACGGAGGCATTGAGCCTGGCGTCGCTTTCGAAGATCTGCCGGATGACTGGGTTTGTCCCGTCTGCGGCGTACCCAAAGAAGACTTCTCTCCTCTCGAAGACTGATCGTCCTCCCGGAGAACTGACCAGACGGACCGGATTCCCGGTTCGATTCACCTTGCAAAAGGATCCGGCCAGTCCGGCGGATAAGGCGCGGACTTTTGCCATGCGCTGGAAAAGGAGTATTACATGACCATGCAAAAAGTGACGAAACGAGTCACCCAGGTTGGCGCAATCGACGCCGGCCTGCAGTACTTTGATTGCCTGATGCCAACACCTTACGGAACGACCTACAATAGTTTTCTTGTCAAGGGTGACGAAAAAACAGCCCTGATCGACCCTGTTCAGGAAGATACAGTTGACCAACTGCTCCACAACTTACAGGAGATGGGAGTGAACCAGCTCGATTACATCTTCTCCCTGCACGCGGAACAAGATCATTCGGGCGCCGCGCGGATTCTGCTGGATCGTTTCCCGGGGGCAAAAATCGTCGCCAGCGCCAAGGTGGCGGAGTTCCTGGGTGTCCTGCTCCATCTGCCGGTGGAAGACATGCTTGTGGTCGCTGAAGGGGACAAGGTGGATCTGGGCGGGGTCAGCCTGGAATGCATGCCGATACCCTTTGCCCATTGGCCTGACAACACCATGTTCTGGATGGCGGAGGAGCGGATTCTCTTCCCCTCGGATTTGTTCGGCAGCCAC